>NZ_JACJOY010000056.1:0-30992 GCF_014695815.1 Trichocoleus sp. FACHB-6 | reverse complement strand
CCTTCTACCGCATCTTCAGTTCAACGTTCACATAGAGGCACTGGAAACGATGGAAGCTAACAATTCATTCCTTCCTTCTACCGCATCTTCAGTTCAACTGCGTAACTCCTGATAGTGCTGGTTCTTGCCTGGTTCTGGGTGATGTTGAGTGCTACTCCAGTTTTGGCTCAGCTAGATGGAATTAATTACACAAATATTAATTTGAATAACCGGGATTTCTCAAATGCAGATTTAGTGGGTGGGGTGTTTGTGTCTGCCGAAATGCGGAAGACAAATTTTCAAGGAGCCGATCTTACTAATGCCATATTGACAAAGGGCGTTTTATTGGGAGCAAATTTGCGAGGTGCAAACTTGACTGGCGCTTTGGTAGATCGGGTGACGTTAGATGAGGCTGATTTAAGTAATGCTATCCTCACGGAAGCGACTTTGATGCGATCGCGTTTTTACAATACAAACATCACTGGTGCTGATTTTACCGATGCTTTGATTGACCGCTATGAAGTGACTAAGTTATGCGATCGCGCTAGCGGGATCAACCCAGTGACTGGTGTCTCGACACGGGATAGTTTAGGCTGTCGTTAAGCTGAATTAAGAAAATTGTTGCATTGGCTCCCAGTTGAGGACATCTTGCAGCAATGCTTGATAGCCTAAAACGTTAGGGTGGAGTCCGTCTGGGGTAAGACGCGATCGCCACCAATCTTTACCCCGATCTAGCCACAAATCAAAAATATCCAGATATGGAATCTGTCGCGCCACACACGCTAGGCGAGTCGCTTCTTTATACCGATACTGGTCGGCATGATTGAAGTATAAACAATCGAAAAATGGCATTTTCTCCTCATCGACTGGCACCATTCCCACAAATAACACGGGACAAAGATGTTGTGCTTTTTCCAGCAAAGCTGCCATTTCAGCTTGGAAAACTTCAAAATCGGTGAAATTTCGCCCTGTAATTCGCGCCAGTCGTGCCGAATCATTTACCCCCACCGACAACGCGATCGCATCCGGGACGCGATTTCTCAATTCACCCCGATGGCGAAACTCCTGCTCTAAACGCTCTTGTACTTGCTTTACGCAGTCACCCCGGACACCCAAATTGTAGAGGACGTGTCCCGGACTATCCGGCAACATCCAGCGCCGCCGCAGCCTTTCCACCCAACCACCACCTTCAGGATCGCCGTATCCATAAACAATGCTGTCTCCCAGCGCAACAAGCTTCAGGGGATGGCTATTAACTTGACCCAACGGCTTAACACTAGGTGCGACAATGGTTTGCATGAACTGTAATACCCGAAAAGTTTGTTTTCAGAACTCTATACTTTGACAATAATTTAAACAATATTAAACGATTCTTTGCACTTTGAGACATTCCCCCTAAAGCGGATCTGGACTGCTAACAACCCCAAAGGCTTTGGGTCTCCTGCTAAACTGAAGTGTGCAACGCTCGCTTTCATCAAATAACGTCCCTCGTATACCACCACTAACCACTAATAACAAATACAACCCTATGCTTAAGCGTTCCAAGTTTGATTCAGCTTTAATTATGTACCGGGCTGAAGAATTGGTTAGTGCGGCTTCCAATCGCTACCGGATTACGGTTCAGGTGGCGAATCGTGCCAAGCGCCGTCGCTATGAAGACTTTGATAATCTAGACGATCCGATGATGAAGCCAGTGATGCGGGCAATTATTGAAATGTCCGATGAACTGACCCAACCGGAGATTATTGGCGACTAGGAAAGAAGTAGAGGGGAAGGGAGATAAGGGAGAATTTCTTTTCCCTCTTAACTCCTGACTCCTTACTCAGCACTATGAGCCAAGGCACTCAGCAGTATTTTTATGTGAGGGAAGATGAAAAGACAAAGTAGGAGGTTTCTCAACCCAATTGCGCGTTTTACCCTTGTCCTAACAGCAACGTGTCTATGCGTTTGGGCAAGCATCCTTGATTTTTCCCTTCATCCTACATCCTTCCTGCTTCATCCTGCTAACGCCCAGATAGTGAGGACAGAGAATGTCTGGCAACAAGTTTATCAACGCCTACCGGATTTGCCACGGGAAAATCAATACATCAGTAAGGAAACTGGTAAGGCGGCGACAGAAAACACTTTAGTGAGTCGCTTGATCCGGTATCACGTATATGTAAAGTCACGTCCACCGAATTATCGCCTCGATTGGAAGCTGACTTTGGCTGACTATCTGGGTGCAAATGAATTGATAGTCGAATCCGTGTATCCGGGTTATGATAGTTTGCGGAAAAATCCTTTAGAAGGCGATCGCGCTGCTGTTAGTCGGATGAATCGAGCGCAACGAGATGCCTTAGTTCAAGTCTTAGTTAGCTTTTTTGGCGGTAATGCCCAGAACGCAACAACACCACCATCTTCCACTTCCTCACCTGTACCACAGGCCACACCCCAACGCAGGCAATTGCCCCAACCGGGGGATGCTCAGCTGTTAAAAAATGAAAAATTAAAAATCGAATAGAAGTTCTTCAATTTTTAATTTTTAATGTCTATGGAACGTGTGGTTAAAAGTGGACTTGGTTGGCGCATTGGCTGGAACCCCAATACCTCTGAATTTAAAGGTTTAGTAGGTGGCGAAGATTGGGCGATTGAGCTGACGGAAGCGGAATTAACTGAATTTTGCCGATTGCTGGAGCAGTTGGCTCAAAGTATGGCCCAGAGTGCCGATGAATTGATGGATGAAGAAAAAATTTCCTGTGAGGCGGAAAGCGATTTACTCTGGATGGAAGTAGAAGGTTATCCCCATGCCTACAGTCTTCGCTTTATCTTGAACACCGGGAGGCGGGCAGAAGGGAATTGGTCGGCGGATGCGGTTCCAGGTTTGGTGCAAGCCACGCAAGTTTTAAAGGTTTTCTAAATTGCTCTTGACAATTTAGAAAAAGACATTATATAATTTAAGACTGTGCCGGGGTGTAGCGCAGGTTGGTAGCGCGCAGCTTTGGGGTAGCTGAGGTCGTGGGTTCGAATCCCGCCACTCCGATTAATAAGAGTTAACCTTTGTAGGGTGGGCAAATGCTCACCCTACAAACATATTTTGGCGCGAACCCTTCAAAGGGGTTATCCCCTTGGAAAATCGCGTCCTTCCCTCCCAGGAAAAACAGCGATGTTTCAACGCCTCACCAGTCGTACCATACTCGCTCCGGCTGTGTTTTTGCTTCTGGCAGCCGTTAGTCTAATAATTGTGCTATTAACCCCACAGCCAGTTATGACATCCCAAAATCAGCTGCTGACTGCCCCATTTCTGCAACTGCCCAGCGAGACGAGCGTGCGAGTTGTTTGGTTTACTGAATTTGCTGGCACTCGTCATCGTGTCGCCTACGGTGAAAATTTCGCTCAAAGTGTCGTCGCCACTAGCACCAAACTCAGCCGCACCAGGGAAGACCAGGAATCAAAGGTAGGGAACCAAACTGAGGATAATAAATACCAGCAGCCAACTAGACGCGATATCTGGCGGCACGAGGCAGAAGTTACTGAGTTAACTCCAGGCAAACGTGTGCCTTATCGCGTGACTAGCGAACAGGAAGATGGTGAGGCTGTAACTAGCGAGGTGTTCACCCTCGCCCCTAAACCTCCACAGGGAACGCCACTGAAAATCCTGCTGACTTCTGATCACCAACTCAAACCGATGACAGCTGCCAATCTTCAGAAGGCAGTTGAGACTATGGGAAAATTCGATGCTGTTTTCATGGTCGGGGACTTGGTAAACGTTCCCGACCGTGCTAGCGAGTGGTTTGATGATGACCGTGGAGGTGCTTTTTTTCCTTGTTTCCAAGGACGGGCGAAAACGATAAGCGATCGCAATGGCATCAAAACAGTTTATCGAGGCGGAGAAATTATTCAACACGCCCCAATTTATACCGCCATTGGCAACCATGAAGTCATGGGACGCTTCTCGATGGATAAAAGTTTAAACGAGCAGTTTGATGACTCGTTTCCCCGGAAAGCTGCTGAGGAAATATATACAAAAAATGCGGCGCAATTAAACAATAGTGACGACCCAAAGGTGCGCGAAGCTTGGTTGAAAGACAATTCTTTTAATACCGACACCTACGAAGAAATTTTTACTTTACCCCAGAGCAAAGAAGGTGGAGAAAAATACTACGCTCTCACCTTTGGGGATGTGCGTTTGGTGGTGTTGTACGCTACGAATATGTGGCGTTATTGGGGACTTGAAGAGAAGACTAGGGGAAGATACCGCGAACGAGAGCAAGATTTGAATAACCCGGAAAATTGGGGTTATGGACAGCACATCTTTGAGCCAATTGCTAAGGGCAGCAAGCAGTATAAATGGTTAGAAACAGAGCTATCGGGTTCGGAGTTTCGCCAAGCTAAATATAAAATGGTGATGTTGCATCATCCCCCCCATTCTCTGGGTGACAATATTGTTCCTGCATATACTGACCCGGTGCAAGTGCGGGAAGTAAATGCGAATGGCAGCATAAAATCTGTTCGTTACGAGTATCCCAAGGAAGCCGATTATATTATCCGGGATGTGAAGCCACTGCTAGAGGCGGCTGGGGTGCAGCTGGTGTTTTATGGACACTCGCATTTATGGAATCGTTTTGTGAGTCCTAGCGGGATGCACTTTCTGGAAACTTCTAATGTGGGCAACTCTTATGGTGCTGCTGTTGGCGACAAGAAGCGACCTGTACCAGATGGCTTTAATAAGGAAAATTATGCGGTAACGGGCGATCCGAATGGGTTGGAGGCGGTTGTGCCTACAATTGCGCCGCTGATGGCTGAGGATGGGAAACCGTTGCCGTATGTGGCGAGTAATGAAATTACGGCGTTCAGTATATTGGACACGGGGACGGGTACGGTGAGTAGTTACCGCTTTGATACGGTGGAAGAATCTAAGGTGGTAAAGTTTGATGAGTTTCGATTGAATTGACTGAATTTCTATGTGTGCTGGGTTTCGTGGCTCCACCCAGCACACAAAATTCAACTACTGTTTAGCTTTCTCGGATTGAACTAGAAGTGGCGAGAGTTTCTGCTGCTTTTTGCATGGTTTCGATATCTGAGGGGAGCCAGGGACGAGGATGTTGGCAGTGATGAGCAACTAGCAAGCCCCACAACCTGGAAGGATTCAGAATCGGTACTACTAAGTTAGCGCGAACCTGGATGCTGCGGAGAAAATCGCGGTGACAAGGGTGGATGGGTTCTAATTCAATATCTGCGATCGCTCTTACCCTTCCCTCTAGGTACATTTCTGCATAGTTATCATTAAAGCAGTCATCAGCTCCTGTCGTTCCGAAAATTGAGAACTCGTCAGAATTTAAAGACTCAAATGTAACTTGACCTTTCCAATGGCGATAAAAGTAATATAAAACTACTCGATCGACCTGAAGAAAATCTCTTAGCTCGTCGGTAGTTTTTTGAACTAAAGCATCTCGCTCCATCGTTTTAGCAAGACGATTGGCAAATCCGCGCAAACCAGGATCGCCAGAAGGTTTATGTTCACTAGGGTCAGAGTCTCTGTTGAAGTTACTTTGCACAGGGTGAGAAGTCATGCTGAATCAAGACAATTTGCTTTTTTTATGATATACGTTCCGCACGAGCGCCCACAGCAACAAGATTGGGATGCAATTTTAAACTAGAAATTAAAAGTTGTAAAACTTACTTGTCGCTTTTCCCTTTTGGTGATGTAGGCGGGGGACTCCTGAACAGTCACTGCTAAAAGCGCGATCGCTACAAACGCCACTCAAATTTTAAGGCATGATTTTCTCAGCCAGCACTTGCCGCTTGTTCTGCCCAATCGGAATCTGGACGAGGAATTGTGCGCCCTGCCCTGGTGCTGAAATACACTGCAATTGACCGCCATGTTTTTCTACCACAATTTGGTAACTAATAGACATCCCTAAACCTGTACCTGCACCGACAGGTTTAGTTGTAAAGAAAGGATCGAATAACCGACGTTGTACCTCCTCGGTCATACCTGGCCCGTTGTCAGCAATCCGAATCAGCACTTGATTGTCATCTTGCACCTCGGTAAAAATCCGAATTTCCGGATTTTGAATTTTGGCTTTCCCCTTTAATAAAGAGGGGTGAGTGGGAGTTGGATTTTGGATGGGAAATTCCCTATTCACGAGTCCCCAGTCCCGGTTCGCCATTCCCCGTTCCCCATTCCCCATTTCTAGTACATCAATAGCGTTACTGAGAATATTCATAAACACCTGATTGAGTTGTCCGGCGTAGCATTCTACCTGCGGCAGGTTGCCATACTCTTTAATCACCTGGATAGCAGGACGATCTGGTTTGGGTTTCAGACGATTTTGCAGAATCAGTAGAGTGCTATCTAACCCATCGTGAATGTCCACCTGTTTCATTTCGGATTCATCCAGTCGCGAGAAGTTACGCAACGATAAGACAATTTGCCGGATGCGGTCGGCTCCCATTTTCATTGATGATAGGATTTTGGGCAGGTCTTGTTGGATGAATTCCAGGTCAATTGCGGCAATAGAAGCTTGAATTTCCTCTGCTGGATGAGGATAGTATTTCTGGTAAAGTTCCAACAAACGGAGTAAGTCTTCGGCATATTCATTAGTATGAATAAGATTGCCGTAGATGAAGTTAACGGGATTGTTGATTTCGTGAGCGACACCAGCCACCATCTGTCCCAAACTAGACATTTTTTCACTTTGAACGAGTTGGGCTTGGGTTTGTTGGAGTTCGCGCAGGGTTTGTTCTAGCTGAGTGGCTTGCGCTTGGGCAGCAGCAGCAGTGGTGCGACTTTGTTTGTAGAGTGCGGCTTGGTCGATAGCGATCGCTAGTTGGTTGCATACTGCTTGTAGCAGTTCCAACTCCTCTTCTGCCCAAGATTGCTGGGAAACCAAGCGCCCACACGTCACCGCACCTAACTTGCCTGATTGCGTCTGAATTGGCAGCGACAACAGAGAAGCCGCATTATATGGCTTTAACATCTCCTGCACTGCCAAATCACTCTGAGTAACATCGTCCACTCGGAATATTTCCAGATTTACTAGCGCAGATGTGAAGGGATGCCAGTTTTCCAACGGATATAAACCCCGGAAGCTGGGCAAATCGGGATTTTTGGCATCTTTTACGACCATCCAACCAGGACGAGTGCCGTTGGGACGATACCAACTAAACAGGCAAACATCAATCTCTAACTGGCTGTGGATTTCGAGTACGGCTGTTTCTAAAAGTGTATCCAAATCAAGGGAAGCGCGAATCTGGCTCGCAAGGCGATTGAGTAGTGCTTCCCTAGTCGCTACTTCGCGAAATTTTGCTTCCGACTGCCGCAGTTTCTCCTCAGCGACTTTGCGTTCGGTTATGTCAGTGGAGATCCCGCAAATGGCATAAGATACGCCAGCAGAGTCGTATAGAGGAAACTTAATCGACAGGTAGGTGTGGAGTCCATCGTCTAGAGGGGCAACTTCCTCAATTTTTAAACCAGTTCCGCTTTCGAGTACCTTTCGATCGTTCTCCCGAAATGCGATCGCTAATTCATAAGGAAAAAGATCCCAGTCAGTTTTACCTTTGGCTTCCTCTAAAGAGACATGAAACAGGCTGACCCACTGGCGGTTGACCAGAAGGTATCGCCCGTCGTGGTCTTTGAGGTAAATGACTGCTGGGGAGTTATCCAAAATTGCCTGTAGTCGCTGTTGGCTCTCCCGTAATGCGTCTTCGGCTTGCACTCTGGCGCTGATATCAATCAATAAGCCGATGCTACCAATCACAACGCCACTGCTATTAAACATCGGTGCTGTCCAGAGGCTGACATGAATCAATGAACCGTCTTTCCTCTGGCGGCGTAATTCGATGCCAGAAGGTACCTGCCCCTGCATCTCAGATTGAAGTAGGGTAAGGGCTTGCTCTTGTTCACTTGGAGGAACGATGGGCAGAGGGCGACCCATAACTTCTTGTTCGCTCCAGCCAAAAAGTCTCTCTGCGGCTGGGTTCCACATCATCACCTTGCCATCAACAGAGATGGTGGCGATCGCTACCGGGGAAGCTTCAATTAGCGTTTCCAAAGTTTGGTTGCTAATTCGTAACGCCTCTTCAGTAGCGGTGCGCTCGGCAATTTCGCGCTGCAATTTCTGGTTAGCATCTCTAAGAAGTGTTGTGCGTTCCTCAACTCGGCTTTCTAATTCTTCGTTGATTTTTTTTAAGGCATCAAGAGCCTGTTTGCGGGAAGTAACGTTTTGGGCGATACCAACAACACCGATGATGTTTCCTTGCGCGTCGCGGTAGGGACTTTTGGTCAATAGATAAGTTAGTGTAATTCCCCGGAGCGTGAAAACTTCTTCAGATCGCTGGGGAAGCCCGGTAGCGATCGCCCTCCGGTCAATTTCAGCTTGTCGCTGTGCCATTTGGGGCGAAAATAATAATGTGTCATCTTTACCAATAATTTCCGCTGCCGGCTGGCTATATAAATGGGCAGCAGAGGTGTTAACTAATATGTAGCGTCCCTGTATATCCTTGGCAAAGATGACATCTGGAGTGCCATCGATCGCCGCACGCAAGAGGTTATAGCTTTTTTCCAGCTCATGTTTAGCTTTTTCCAAAGCTTCTTGGGCAGCTTTGCGCTCGGTAATATCTGTGTGGGAACCCGCTATGCGGATAGCTCTGCCGTTGGCATCAAATAGCGCCGCTCCCCGCCCGAAAATCCATCGATAAGAGCCATTTTTGTGCTGCAAGCGGTATTCTACTTCCCAATGAGGAGTTAGTCCATCCCAACAAGCTTCGATATTGGCTAGTATGCGATCGCTATCATCCGGATGTATCCGATTTTTCCACGCATCCCAATTATTTTGCAGTTCATGCTCCGCAAAACCGAGCATACTCTTCCATTGCGGCGAGAAATAAACTTCGTTGCTTTGAAGATCCCAATCCCACAAGCCATCTCTGGAACCAAGAACAGCCAAATCAAAACGATTCCGGCTTTTACGCAGTTCTTCCTCTGCCAGTTTACGCTCGGTAATGTCTTCTATAGTGCCAAGGATGCCTACAACTTTTCCCTCTGCATCATGGAGGGGAATTTTGTTAGTGTCCGCCCACGATTGTTTGCCATCAGCTTGCAGGATCGGTTCAATTATGTGATATTCTGGCTTGTCCCTCTCCATCACGCGAGCGTCGCACTTGCGGAAGAATTCTGTTTCCTCCTGCTTCCAAGGCAAGTCGTAGTCTGTCAGCCCAACGATATCCTCTGGATTGTCAATGCCAGCCATTGTGGCAAAACTGCGATTGCAACCTATATAAACTGAATTTCTATCTTTCCAAAAGATGAATTGTGGGATGTTGTCCATCACTAGCTGTAGCATATGTTGCGATCGCACCAGCTGCTCTTCAATACGCGATCGCTCAATGATTTCGGCTTCCAGTTTCCGGTTAACTGCTTCTAGTTGTGTCGAGTTTGGCAACGCTAGGGCTTGGGGAATTATCCGTACCAGTAGCACTGCTGTATAAAGGGAAATTCCCGCGGTAATGGCTTTTAGCATACCGGAAAGCCAATAGGTCGGGTGCCAGAGCGTCCACACTTCCATCACATGGGTTGTGCCACAAGAAACTATGAAGGCTCCAAATAGCAAGAATATCCAATCGAAGGGTAAATCCCGTCGCTTTTGGACAAAGTTTAAGAGGGTAATAGGAATAGAGTAATAGGCTAAGGCAATTAGAGAATCTGAGGCGATATGCAGCCACACCAAACCAGGCTTCCACAGGTAACAATGGCCGTGGGGAATAAATGAGTTTGAAGTCAAAAAACTTTGTAAAAATTCCCCCATAAATTCTCCCATCTGTGGTGCATAATTTTTGTTATATATGTATTGTATGTATTGATTATTACTAATAAAAGTTATTTTGCTGAGGAAATTATGATGTTTGTGTAAAGTATTTCGATTACCTAGACGAGCCTAATTGCAGCCACACTATTGAAGTGGGTGGATACCGTTCTAGCCTGCGCTATGAGCAACAGAGCGATCGCAACTGGAATTACTCCCAAAGTTATCAACTTTTGACAATTTTTTTACGTAATTATACGTAGGTAAATTTAAAAGATTGGTAATTTATACAATACCCATAAGGTGCATTACCTTTGACTTTGTGCAGGAAGTTGCACGTAGGGCAGGTGTCTCGCCTATCCTACAAATATGCGTAACTGGTATTTTTTTTTTAATAAGATTTTCCTAGGGACGGCTTCAAAGTTCAGTAACGCAATTTTTTCAGCCAAAAGAAGGATGCGTAGCACCCCAAAGCCGCCTAGACCAAACTTGCGATCGCGCAGAATTGTAAAGTCCTGTTGCAACTCTTTGAAAAAGATTTAGAAATTGGTCATTACCCAGTCCGAACTTTAACCTAGAAATTTAAAGGAATGTTGCGAGGAAAACGTCATGGATAAAATGCAAAAGTATCGCTTCGTCTGTACCCTCTCTTTTGGCGATATCTACGGTCAAATCATCATTTGGTTGATTGTGATTTTCATTAGTTTAGCCTCGGCACTTGCCCTGTGGAGTAGCACTCGTCAAATCTACGCCCTAGCCACCGTGGGACTTATCCTCGTATTGTCTCTGCCCTTCTTGCTATTTGCCTTCGTGACTACGTTGTTTAACCACATTGAAGTTGCTGCTATGGATACAGCAGACACAACTGAGACTGTAGGTGGAAGTTTGCCCTACCAAAAAGCTGCTGAAGTAACCAGCTGAACAGTCTATTCGTAGCACAGGCGTCTCGCCTGGGTCAGTAGTCAGTGGGTAAAGCTTTTCGCGTGGCTCCTCGGCTTACCAGAGACGCTTACATGGTAGTGGCCAGTGGTTAGTGGCCAGCTATCAACGGACAACGGACTAATTTATAAAAAAACTTCCCTGCTTTCTGGTAGGGAAGTTTTTTTTTGCGTTACTCATAGAGATAGGAATTCCAGATATCAGACTAAAGATGCTTGAACACGATGTCATCATTGTGGGAGGTGGATTAGCGGGGTGTCGTGCCGCCCTGGAGATTGTCCGCACCGACCCCAGTTTGAATGTAGCTCTTGTTGCCAAAACTCACCCGATTCGTTCCCACTCTGTCGCCGCCCAAGGTGGCATGGCGGCAACCCTGAAAAATGTAGATGCCGAAGACAGTTGGGAAGCTCATGCCTTTGATACCGTCAAGGGTTCGGACTACTTGGCGGATCAGGACGCGGTGGCAATCCTGACCCGCGAGGCTCCAGATGTGGTAATTGACCTAGAACACATGGGAGTTCTGTTTTCCCGGTTGCCAGATGGTCGCGTTGCTCAAAGAGCTTTTGGAGGACATTCTCACAATCGTACTTGCTACGCAGCAGATAAGACTGGTCACGCAATTCTGCACGAATTAGTTAATAACCTGCGTCGTTGCGGTGTCCGTATCTATGATGAGTGGTACGTGATGCAGTTGATTTTGGAAGATGCCCAGGCGAAGGGCGTGGTGATGTACCACCTTCTAGATGGGCAAATTGAGGTTGTCCGGGCGAAGGCGGTGATGTTCGCTACAGGCGGGTATGGTCGAGTTTACAATACGACCTCGAATGACTATGCTTCGACTGGGGATGGTTTGGCGATGTCTGCCTTGGCTGGGGTGCCGCTGGAAGATATGGAGTTTGTGCAGTTTCACCCGACTGGATTGTATCCGGTGGGGGTGCTGATTTCCGAGGCAGTGCGGGGTGAGGGGGCATATCTGATCAATAGTGAGGGCGATCGCTTCATGGCGAATTACGCCCCTAGCCGCATGGAACTGGCTCCTAGAGATATTACTTCGCGCGCGATCGCTCTGGAAATTAGCGCTGGACGTGGCATTCATCCCGATGGTAGTGCAGGTGGCCCCTTTGTCTATCTCGACTTGCGCCACATGGGGCGAGAAAAAATTATGAATCGGGTTCCCTTCGCTTGGGAAGAAGCTCATCGCCTACTGAGTATCGATGCCGTAAATCAGCCGATGCCAGTCCGCCCTACCGTTCACTACTCAATGGGCGGCATCCCCGTCAATACTAGCGGTCAAGTGCGTAGTGGCACAGACACCCTAGTTGATGCCTTCTTTGCCGCCGGGGAAGCCGCTTGCGTCTCCGTTCACGGGGCAAATCGACTGGGAAGCAATTCCCTGCTTGAGTGTATCGTTTTCGGGCGAAAAACAGGCGCTTCAATAGCACAATTTGTCCAAAATCGCAAATTGCCGGATCTAGATGAGCAATCCTATTTGCTAGAAGCTCACTGCAAAATCCAAGCGCTACTGGAGCAATCAGGGCAATACCGGATTAACCAAGTGCGTGAAGCCTTCCAAGACTGCATGACTAAGTATTGTGGTGTTTTCCGCACCGAGGAACTGATGCGAGAGGGCTTGACAAAGTTGCAAGAAATCCTTTCTCAATCCCAAGATATCTACCTGGATGACAAAGGCAAACTCTGGAACACCGAAGTCATCGAAGCTATGGAACTCCGCAGCCTGATAATTGTCGGTCAGATAATTCTCACCTCTGCCCTCAACCGCCAGGAAAGTCGTGGCGCACACTTCCGGGAGGATTATCAAGAGCGAGACGATAGTAATTTCCTTAAACACACGATGGCTTACTATTCCCCCGCCGGGATTGACCTTCAGTATAAACCTGTGACGATTACCATGTTTGAACCGAAAGAACGGAAGTATTAGGGGGGAATGGGGAATGGGGATTAGGGATTAGGAAATGGGGAAGAGGATTAGGGATTAGGGATTGGGGAAGAGGAAAAAGTCTTACCTAGCCCCCATTCCCCAGTCCCCAGCCCCAGTCCCTAGTCCCCAATCCCCATTCCCCATTCCCAAATTTAATTTGGGTAATTTCACTACTATCCTTTCGTCTAAGATCGAGGTAAAATTACCTAATAATGAAGGGGAGTAGCTGCTAGCGAGAGAATTTGCTAGCCCATCTGAATCAACATACTGGCGATAAGCCTGGTTCAGGTGACAAGAAAAGAGAAACTTGACACGGCGCGTAGTGGCACCAGCTAAAGTTTCCCGCCTTGGGAGCGAGACCTTCACTAAGTTCACATAAGATGTGAGCTTGGTGAGGTCTTTATAGTCTTATCAAGCTCACTCAGATGGAATTTAAGTAGAAAATTCTGAGGATCTTGAGACCATGCTGGCAGCTTTTACCGCAGGTTTATTACTAATTACAATTTCAGAATTAGGCGATAAAACCTTTTTTATTGCTGTGATTTTGGCAATGCGCCACTCCCGAAGATTGGTATTTACTGGAGTTGTAGCAGCTTTGGCAGTGATGACGATACTTTCTGTTTTAGTTGGACAAGTAGCGTCTTTACTACCCCAGAATTATGTTAAGTTTGCGGAAATCGCATTGTTTTTGGGTTTTGGGATAAAGTTGCTTTATGATGCTGCCCAAATGCCAGCGGAAGCAGACTGTTCGGAAGCAGAAGAAGCACTCAGCACCGTGAAAGAAGCTGAGTTAAAAATGCCGAAACACAAAAGCCAGTGGGCGATTGTAATGGAAGCCTTTATGTTGACATTTGTAGCGGAATGGGGCGATCGCACACAGATTGCTACGATTGCGATGGCAGCATCCTATCCAGCGGTGGGTGTCACAGCTGGAGCCATTTTGGGGCATAGTATTTGTGCAGCGATCGCAGTCTTGGGCGGTCGTATGATTGCAGGGCGAATTTCTGAACGGATAATTACAGGAATTGGTGGCTGCTTGTTTTTGGTTTTTGGAGCGATGGCAATTTTAGAAACTTATAAGTTATGAGTTAATAATCCTAACTTATAGTTTTCAGCTTCTAAGTCCTAACTTTTTGCCAACTCAAAAATCCGGAGATTCAAAGTCTCCGGCTTAGCAAAACTCATAACTCCTAACTTTCTTTAGTCTCTTGTTTCGTCGGGCTGAGGTGGTGGAATAGTAGGCACACTACTAGGAGCATTAGAGGGAGGGTTGGCGGGAGAATTGGTGGATGTAGGTGTTTGGGTAGCCAATTGTTTAATTCGGTCTTTGACATCCGCTGGCGCTAAAGCAATAGCAGTGTCGAATAAGGGCTTAGCTTCGGCAGTTTTGCCTTGTTGTTGAAGCACATAAGCCTTAGCTACGATGGGGCGAAAATCCTGTTTATTGCCCTTAATTGCCTCATCGTAAATAGCGATCGCTTCCGGAAAACGATTTTGCCCAACATAAACCTTACCCAACTCCAACTGCACCGAAGTTACATCCACACTACCCGGCTGCACTTGATTCACATCTGTCGCCGTTTTCAAAGTGTCTTGTAGCAACCCTATCGCTGCCTCAGGACGGTTTTGTTCGAGCAAAAGACCTACAAGACCTTGCAGAGCATAAATATCTCCCGGTTTAGAAGTCAAAATCGAGCGATAAGTTTGGGCACTCCCTTCCGAATCGCCAGTTTTTTGTTTAGCTTGGGCCAGCAAGACAGCGTACTCAGACTGTTGGGGATTCAGTTTCGCCAGTTTTTCCAAGGGTGCGATCGCGCCCTTAACGT
Source organism: Trichocoleus sp. FACHB-6 (assembly GCF_014695815.1). Taxonomy (NCBI): domain Bacteria; kingdom Bacillati; phylum Cyanobacteriota; class Cyanophyceae; order Leptolyngbyales; family Trichocoleusaceae; genus Trichocoleus; species Trichocoleus sp. FACHB-6. The sequence continues at coordinate 16,527 of NZ_JACJOY010000056.1, read as the reverse complement.
CGCGCAGTTTCAGCCGCGTTTCCAACAACCCTCGCAACGCCGTTTGATTCTCAGGCTCCTTCTGCAAAACCAATTCATAACCTTTCGCCTGAGCTTCTAATTCCGACTGATTGACAGGTGGTTGGCTCGTCTGGCTTGCTACAGGTGTCGCTCCAGTGGAAGGCGGCTTTTGCTCAAAAACCATACCTACCAGCGGAATAATCGACACACCTACAAACACCAGTACACCCAGCACCAATACCAAATTAATTAACCAGCGACCGCGTTTTTTGGACACACAACTGCATTGAACTCTATTGACATTATCGACCACAAACGGATTTTCCACTTTTGCACTTACGACAAGCTGCCTCACCGCCTCCAAGCTCTAAAATAGTGGCAGCATTGTATTAAATTTGATATTCTATAGGAGTTTTTGCTTAGTTTCGTGCAAAAACATTGCGGATCTACCAGTCGCATCTCTGCATTCAGTACAATGAGCTGACTGACTCCCCCTAAGGGGATGTGTCTCCGCCGCGAGGAGTAATATGAGTCCTTCTGTGAATCGGTTTTCCGACTTACCTGAGTCTTCTGGTGATCCCAAGCCAGAGCCACCACAAACGCCCAATCCGCTAATACCAGCCGATACAATGCCGAACAGCGATTCGGAAACAACACAAGTGCCTGTCTCTGATGATACTGCCACAAGGCAACAACCAATTCCCCCGCCCAGCGAACCCATGCAGTACCGGGCAATTGGCCTGGTACGGGGTAAATACACCTCCTCCGAAGAGCAATTTACGCGAGGAATGCTTCTGGCATCAGATGGAACAGACATCGATGCCGTGCTACTGGGTCGAGTTATGAGTTTGGTGAAAAATCACCTGAACTTGGAGCAAGAACACCTGTGGGTTGTTTATCCCCGAATGCGACAAGAAGACGGCAACTTGCACGTCCAAATTGTGGGTGTCTGGGAGCCTGAAAGACTGAATCAACCGCCGCCTGAGTCTGAGGCAGAATCAACCGAACTAACCGATGCTCAAACGGATGCTCAAAGCGACGAAAGTGTAGCCAACGATGGTTATTTTTCCATTCGCGGCGAGGTGATTTATCAGTCGCCAGAAGAAGAAGACATCGTCATCAAGATCAAGCAGTCTCCCCGCAAGGACGAGGAAAATCCCAAGTTTTTCAAGTTGAAACTCAAGGGCATTGTCCAAGACAAAGCTGTTGGTCACTTCATGGATGTGCAAGTGCAGCGGCAAGGTAACAACTTGGTGATTCAGGAGAGCAAAGATATTGGTCGTCTTCCTCCCAGGAAGATTCCGGGCAAGAAGCCGTTCCGAGGTGGGGGGGGTCGTCCTCCAGGCAGAAGACCAACAGGCAATCGAGAGCGTCCCATGCGTCCCGCAGGAGACAGACCAGCAGCAGCAGCCCCGCAACCCAAACGCCGGGAACCCCTGCCGAAGCCAGTTAAACGCTCAACACCGCCTCCAGAAAGTAAAAAGTAAAAAGGCAAAAGAACAAACCCTCGTTCCCAGACCCAGTCTGGAAACGATGAAAGGAGGGTGGTTTCATTTATTAAAAGAAAACTCTGTAACGTTGATTTTGGCTGGCGGTAGGGGCATTGCCATGCCCCTACAAAATGTCGCAATTTTCGATATTTTCTTTGATTGTATGAAACCACCCTGAGACTGGGAACGAGAATTAGTCTTTAATGACTATTCCAAGGAAATTTGAGATCCCCATCGGTCTTGGGGTAAAAAAGACCGATCCATCGGAATCTGGGCAACAGGTTCAGTGAGGGTAAATTCCCCAGCCTCAATCCATTGCTTCAACTCCAGCGCCACTTGACGCGAGAGAAACACAGACGCGAGGGGGGCAACCCGCACGGGTTTACCTTCAATGGAGATCCGTCCAGTTTTCAACTGGGCGTAACTCACTAAGCCAAAGGTGGGACGGACGCGCCGGGGAATCGAGAAATCGACAACTGGCGCTACGATGTCTTTGTCTTGGACTGCACAACTAGCGACGACTTGCTCGTGCAACACTGGCAAGGGAACGCCGACACCCAGCATTACAGAAGGGCCGTAATTTTTGAAGTAGCAACCGCGCACCCAGCGGGGGTTCATTTGTTTAGCATCTCCCATCAAGGCAAGGGTGGCTGCTGGGCCGATTGGTGTCCGATTTGGTAAGCGCTTTTGTAAAGGGAAGTGCTGCGTGCCTTCCCAGGAAACGTAACCGATGCCGCCGCCTAAAAAAATCCGGGTGCCGATACCAATCAGTTGCAGGTCGGGATCGTTGAGGAGGGGGGAAATTGCCCCAGCGTTTGAATAGACGGCATTTGCTAGTCGGGGCTGCAAAGGGCCGAGGTAAGTGAAGAGAGGGCGATCGCCTCCATTCACCCCTACAATAAAATTTTGGTATATATTGCGCGGATTAAATAAGTAAAATTGGTTAATCGTGTCGCGGGTGATGGTTGTCTCAAACGACGCTCGCGGATAGCAATCTGTAACTTGTCCGATGGCGCGTAGTTGCACAGGTTTACCAGCAATCAAGTCTTCTATGATATGGCCGCCACCGCGTTCTCTTGATTCTTCCCCATCTGGTGCTTCACCAGTGCTGGCGTATTCCACCATCCCGGTTGCACCCAAATACAGATCCACGGCACCAAATCCCGCGTAGGCTGGTACTCCATCCAACCAACAACGGCGAATTTTCATCGGTGGATCGGTGTGTCCCAAGTTGATGATCGCCCCCGATGACTCCATTGGCTCAAAGGTGCCAGTGGTAATTACATCCACTTCCTTAGCGGCTTGGGTGACTCCCACCTCTGCCACCCGTGCTTTTAATTCTTCTGTTGTCCACACAACAGCCAATTGGCGGCTGATCTTGTCGTTAATTTCGGCGATAGTTCGCATAGGGAAGGTTGAAGGGTGGGATTGCTCATCCTTAGTTTCCTCTATTGCGACGCCCTTTGGGGCGACCCCTTTCAGCGGTTCACGTTATGTGCTGCTGTTGAAATTATGGCTCCTGAGTCGCCAAGTACCTGACTAAATCGCTTTGGCTGGAGAAATTCAACAGCGCCTCCGCCAATTCTTCTAACTGAGGGATAGCTAAACCGCGAATCTGTTCTTGCAGTTGAGGATTAATGTCACCAAACCGTAGTGTTAGTAGCCGCAAAATTAACGCCGCCTCTCCTTGCTGCCTGCCCTCTTCCCTGCCTCGTTGCAGACCTCGTTGCTCACCTCGCATCTCCCCCTTTTGGAGGATGTCTTGATAGATAACAGATTCCTGCATAATTTCCTCTCGCAATAGTTGTTGAATCAAATCTTTTTTAAACCGCAAACCAGCCAGAACCCCTGCACAAGCTAGGATATTCTTTCGCTCAGCGGTTCCCTCGATCGTAGCGACCCCAGCGGCAACTTGCTCTAATAAAGCTCTGGGGGAGTCGCTGCGAGCTAAGGTTGCGAGTGGTAAGAGAGCAGAGTTTGCCAGGAGTGGGGTGGGATCTTCTTCCCACAGACGGATAACGCGATATTGGTGTCTGCTATTCGTGTCTACGTACTGCTGTCTAAAGACGAGTTCTGAGGTGGTGGCTTGCAAGAAAATTACCACCTGCACGATTTCACACCAATATTGTCGCTTGAGCCGCGTGTAGTAATCGAGCATCCGGAAGTCGAGGGGAGGAGTTGATTGCGCCAAGGTTTGAAATTCTAGGTGCAGGATTTGGTTGGCGACTTGCAGGAAGGTGACAGAATCAGCGCGAATCGGTTCTAAACCCAGTTCAGTTTTGATTACCTCAATGTCTAAATCAACATTGAGTAGCCAGTTGGCAAAGTCAGCTGGGTAATTCTCGGCAAGATATTTACAGGTGTTGTCGTATTCCAAGAGTGCAATTTGAGAGAGCAATATTATTCTCTCATTGAGGAGTGGTGATGATAGCGATCGCTATTTATTGCTACTTTTTATGTTTGCCACTCACATCATCAAGATTCGGCTCGTCATGGATGGGTAGATTCGCTTCTGGCAAAACTCCAGTTTCTTGATCAAATTCACCAGCTTCATCGGATAAATCTGTACCCTTGGCATCAAAAACCTCTTTGCGATCGCTACGCCATTGATCGAGAACATCTTTGATTAATACTTCTTTTACCCAAATCTGACCAACGACGGTTAAAGGTAGCGCCAAAAATAACCCCAAAAATCCAAAGAAGGTGGCAAAAAACACTTGAGAAAGTAAAGTTACAGCTGGCAGTAGCGATACCTGCTGAGCCATGACGTAAGGGGTCAAAAAATTACTTTCAATCTGCTGAATGGCAAAGTAAAGACCGAACACAGCGACAGATTTCCAAGGAGCTTCCAACAATGCGATCGCCATTGGTGGGATCACACTAATAGTTGGGCCCAGATTGGGAATCAAGTTCAAAACTCCTGCCAAAATTCCTTGCGCCAACGGTGAAGGTATACGCAGAATTGACAGTCCAACCATACTCATCAGCGCTACTACACTCATACTAATGAGAGCGCCACCAAGCCATCTTCCCAATGCAACTTCGCATTGATCCAAAATTCCATCCACCCGCCGCCGATAAAAAGACGGGAATAACCGCACGAATCCCTTGCGGTAAGCTTGAGGATTTGCTAATAGCATCCCTGTCAAAACTAGCACTAACAAAACCCTGAGGATAACGCCCAAAGAGCTAGAGAAAAACGCGACCGAACCTCCTAATAGCCGATTTAATAAAGGCTGCACTTGTTGGCTGATGCTGTCCACATCCGGTAGATACGGAACTAGCTGGGTAGGAACACGCTCTCTCCAGTAATCAGTCCAATTATTCAGGCGCTCAAATCCTTGAGGAACCCGCTGTGTTAGTTCTTCAAACTGGACTGCAAAAGGCGGCACAATTAGCCAGAAAAATCCTACAATCAGGGCTAGTAACAAAGCAATTGAACACAACACAGCTAAGCCATGTTGCATTCCGGATCGTTGCAGCCGTAGCGATAGCCGATTCAAGGCAGTGGCTAACACAATAGCAGCAAACAATAGCAGTAACAAATCCCGTATTTGCCACAGGATATATAAAGAAACGACTATGGCAAAAAAGCCAATTAGCTGACCTAGTTTCACAAGTTGACGCCTCAAAGCTATCTCAGGCTGTAATTCCCGCTCAATGCAGCTAGATTAGCCGATATCGGCAACTTTCGCCTAGCTTCGCGGGAGGGATGCCAATTTTGGATTGGGGATTGGGAGTTGGGGATTGGGGATTGGGGATTGGGGATTGGGGAAGAGGAAAAAGTCTTACCTAGTCCCTAGTCCCTAGTCCCCAGCCCCTAGTCCCCAGCCCCTAGTCCCTAGTCCCCAGCCCCTAGTCCCCAGCCCCTAGTCCCTAGTCCCCTTATAAAGATATGCCCGCCGCCAGAGGGCAAAAGCCATGATCAGAGGGGGGAGAAAGACGAGTATAAGCGCGATCGCTTGTAATGGATCGTTCCCTAGAAACATCGTTCCTGCTGCTGGAATAGGAATATAGGGCCCAGCATACTTAATCAAAATCGACAGCACAGCTGAGAGAAGTAGCACCTTGAGAACAAATCCAGCCTGAGTTGTCATACAACTTAATATATAAAGACTAAAGTACGGCTATACGGATGCTTGTAGGGGTAGACACCGAACCCAGGCTTACGCATCCTCTTTTTTACAATAGCTAAGAGAGCCTCACCATATTATCAGTCTCGAAGCTCTAAAAGCTTACTCACCCGAAGACAGCAAAAAGCTTTCAGCAAGTAGAAATCTGAAAGCTACTCTTGTTTTCTTGCAAACATTTAAGAGGTTCGTATCTACAATGCCTGTTGAAAATAATAACAAGCGATCGCTTAAACCCTCCCGACCGAGGCAAATTGGCGGCGGATTACTGATTCTGTTCACAATCCTTGTACTGCTAAACTTTATCATTCCTAGCTTTGGGCCTCGGTTGCCGCAGGCTTCCTATAGCGACTTTATCAATCAAGTACAAAGTGGCAAAGTTGACCGTGCGATTGTTGGCAACGATCGGATTGAGTATTCACTCAAAACCGATGCCAATGCAAATGAATCTGCACCGAGTCAAGTATTTGTCACCACGCCAGTAGCACTCGATTTAGATTTGCCGAAAATTCTGCGCGAACATAACGTAGATTTTGCCGCACCTGCACCAAATAATAATGGCTGGATCGGAACACTACTGAGTTGGGTTGTTCCACCGATAATTTTCTTTGGTATCTGGGGTTGGTTGATGAACCGGGGTGGTGGTGCTGGTGGCGCTGCCTTAACGGTAGGAAAAAGTAAAGCGCGAATTTACTCAGAAGGCAGCACTGGCATCAAGTTTAATGACGTTGCTGGTGTCGATGAAGCCAAAATGGAACTGCTAGAAATAGTAGATTTCCTGAAAAACGCGGGTAAGTACACCCGACTGGGAGCGAAAATCCCCAAAGGCGTGCTGCTAGTGGGCCCTCCGGGAACGGGAAAGACACTTTTAGCGAAAGCGATCGCAGGCGAAGCTGGCGTTCCTTTCTTCAGCATCTCTGGTTCCGAATTCATCGAGCTATTCGTCGGCGTAGGTGCTGCACGAGTCCGCGACTTATTTGAACAAGCCAAAAAACAAGCTCCCTGTATCGTCTTCATCGACGAATTAGATGCACTCGGTAAATCTCGCGGCGGTGCCAATGGTTTTGTCGGTGGCAACGACGAGCGCGAACAAACCCTCAACCAGTTGCTCACCGAAATGGATGGTTTTGATGGCAATACTGGCGTGATTATCGTCGCCGCCACAAACCGTCCAGAAGTGCTTGATCCAGCGTTACGCCGCCCCGGACGTTTTGACCGACAAGTGTTGGTAGATCGACCGGATAAGATTGGTAGAGAAGCGATTTTGAACGTCCACGTCAGAGGTATTAAATTAGCTCCTGATGTCGATTTGGTAACAATTGCAGCACGTACTCCCGGCTTTGCTGGTGCCGATCTAGCTAACTTAGCGAATGAAGCTGCACTACTGGCGGCACGTCAGAACCGCGATGCTGTAGTAATGGCAGATTTCAACGAAGCAATTGAGCGGGTTGTTGCTGGTTTAGAGAAGCGATCGCGCGTACTCAATGAAATTGAGAAAAAGACCGTCGCCTATCACGAAGTTGGTCACGCGATCATCGCCGCTATGATGCCAGGAGCAGGTAAAGTGGAGAAAATCTCCATCGTGCCGCGTGGCGTGGGAGCGCTGGGTTACACTCTGCAAATGCCGGAAGAAGACCGCTTCTTGATGGTGGAAGATGAAATTCGCGGTCGCATTGCCACTCTCTTAGGTGGACGCTCATCAGAAGAAATAATCTTTGGTAAAGTGTCCACAGGTGCCAGTGACGACATCCAGAAAGCAACAGATTTGGCAGAACGTGCTGTCACTCTCTACGGCATGAGCGATGAATTAGGGCCAGTTGCTTTTGAGAAAACACAACAACAGTTCATCGAAGGTTACAGCAACCCCCGTCGTGCAATTAGTCCCAAAGTGGCTGAAGAAATCGATCGGGAGGTAAAGGAAACAATTGATGCAGCACACCACATCGCCTTAGCAATTCTGGATAAGAATCGGGACTTGCTGGAAGAAACAGCACAAACCCTGTTACAGAAAGAAGTTCTGGAAGGTTCTGCACTGCGAGAGCAGCTAAAACTTGCTAAGGTTCCAGCCGAAATGGATGAATGGTTGCGTACTGGCAAACTTCCGGAAGGCACGCAGTTGATGCAAACAGTCATTCGTTAGTAGTTAAGACTGACTAATACCAATTCATCCCGCTACACCTTCCCTTCTCTTAGCTCCCCTTTTTAAGGGGAGCTGATATGTAGCTAAAAATCCAAACCTTACTACAAGTATTGTTAAGTAAACCCTATTCAAATTGTATGTACAACAACGATCTTTCCTCCTACCCAGGCTGAGCCTGGAACAGATACGGTGTTTACCCTCGTCGCCTAATCAATTTGTTTGATTCTAACTGTTTTATTCTCTTGTGCAAATCCAACTCGTCACTTTCAGCAGCAATAGTTTCTAAGTTAGCAATCCTTTCTTCTAACTCGTTAACTTTACTAGGTTGCAGTAGGCTATTTTGAGATTTTTTATCAGAAGATTGCCAAACTGCACCTGTGCCAATTGCTGCCCATGAAATTACAGCTATTGGGAGAATTGCTCCATGTCTAGTAACAGATGAAAGCGGAATACAAATTCCCAGCATTACTGTCGCAAACCCCCATACTCTGGAAGTTGCAGCGATTCGGGCATCTCTATTTTTTTCCTGATCTTGATATGCCATCTGTTCCTCCGAAGTTCCCAAAATAGTTGTTAATCTGTCCTATCGGGTTGCTTGCTTGCAGCTTCCTGGCAATCCTGATCATGTTGATTAGCCTAATCCTAAGACAACGCGAACCCATCATCTTTGTAGACTGCCAGATGGCTCTAAAAGTTCGCTTCCTCGGACTGGGCTACGTATAATTAGTTATATTTTTAGAGTCAGCAGCAATGCTATCCCTACTAGCGCGTCTAGCCTAATGTGTTTGGTAAAGCAATGCCTATAATCTTGGAAAATTTTGATTTGGCGAATTTTATCAACCCAGCATTTTAGTCTAGACGTGCTACTATGGCTGCTACACAATATGAGTTAAAGTAGGAAACAACAAGGAATATAGAAAGCACCCCCCTCTTGGGGTAGGCTCAACCCGGAGTAGTTTTCTGGGTTCCTGAGAAGGTTCCGAAGTTTATCATAAATAGTTTTATATGTATTTTCATGTAAGAAAATGCCATGAAGATGGTTAAGCTACCCGGAATGCGCTCAATTTCAACTGGTGTTGTTCCCATGACACCATCCAGTGCCACTTTCTGAGGAGGCTCTGTTGTGTCCTTAATGAAGCGATCGCAAAGCACGAATCGCTCCTTTTACAGAGCCGCTTCACTAAAATCAAGTCCACAAAATGAAGAGGAAAGCAATTTGCTTCCTCTTACATTCTTAGCCCACGGATTAATCTTCTGCTGCTGGGAATACAGAGTTGGTAATGAGTACAGGCTTTTGGCTATATTCCGCCTCCAGCTTTCTTTGCACAGTCAAATCCCAGTTTAAATCGTAATCCCTTTCGATGTCTGCAAAAACAAACGGGCGGAGTACACCAGTTACGACAACCTCCTGACCATCGTTGACGGTTTGGCCTGGGGTTCTGTTTAAGACCAGCAAGTCTTGGGTGCTAGTCAGCTTATCCTCGTCTAGGCTAAACGAAGCTGGACTGATGATGTCTTCGACTTCAGCTTTCACAGCAATAACTTTGCCATAGAAGGCGCTGGGGTTTTTGGTCACTTCACCCGGTTTAGGAGCTAGAGCAATTGATTGGGCAATGATTACTGGTTTGTCTTTGTATTCAACCTCTACCTCTGGTTCTAAGTCCAAGTTGAACTCTCTCTCGACATCAGCAACTACAAACTTTTGAACCTTTCCTGTCACTTGAAGTTCGATGTCATCAGGGAGAACTGTGGGCGCTCCTGAAGCATTAATAACCAGAACTTTGTCATTACCGAAAAGCTCATCATCAGTAATTGTGAAGGAATTGGCACCAACTTTTTCTCCAACTTCACTTCTGACAGTTACGCTTTTGCCAAGGAGTTCGTTTGTTTGGTCAGCAACTTCCTCTGTACTAACGTTGGTCTGAGCTGTAGGGCCACCTGCGTTTGGATCGTTAGTGGTGCAAGCTGGAAGAAGCAGAGCAAGGAACGCCAGTCCAATTGCTGTTCCTTTGGCGTTCGACAATGCTTGAGCAAAGCCGTTACGACGGACAGATGCGTAACTGGCAACCTGGACTTCATTAAATCTATTGTTCATTGAAAAAATCTCCTTAAATTCTCTATTCATTGGTAGTTATTGAGGGAGAACCTGCTCCCTTTGTGCAGTAGTTCTTTTCCTACTGCTTCGATGCGATCGCATCTATTCCAACCGCTATCAACTGCTCACCCAAGCTTCACTTGTGCTAGTTCAAAAAGACTTGACCATCTCTTTGAATTCTCAGTGCGCCCAAGTTATCGTCTAAATTTCTCGATTCATCCAAGGAAATCATTAACATTCCTGCTTGGGAGGTGGATATTGGAGCTACATCCACTAGCCCTTTATCCTGACGAACCGTTGTGATAGTCACTGGGGTTGGCAAGTCTTGCAGGACAATTTCTTCTCCGCCTTGTATAAATCGGCGTTGAGTATGTCCAATTGCCTCATAGGAGATAATCGCGTTGGTGTTATTTTTCAGTTTCACATCTACCTTTCCATTAATAGGTGTGACAACAGCGATTGCATTACTACGAGTCTCTGGTAAAGGCGGCTGAATAACACCCACTGGAGCTGGTGCGGGGGTCAGAGGTTCCATAAAGACCTTCCGGTCTGTGGTAACTGCTCTGTTAGGAATCCCACCTATTTGAACACGCTGTGCAGCAGCATTAGGCGGACATCCCTGGGGAGGTAAGTGTGTCCTATTAAAGGGTTCTTCGTAATAAATACCAGGGCAGGGGTTGACCTTGGAAACCGGCATTGCCGATGCCGCTAAAGGAATTGCTGGTAAACCAATGAGTAAGGTTCCACAGATAGCCCCGACTAACCCAACTGGTTTTTGACTCTTTGAATTGGGTTGCATAAATACCTCCTAAAAGCATCAATTTTGTTCAATAAATGTTTTTCATCCTGAAGAGAGAAGGGAGTAAGCTGAAATAATTAGTCATATTTAAATAATGTCTAGGCACCTACAATTGTAAGTTGCTCAGCTTTGACTACTACTTCAGTTATCCAACAACTTTTGAAAAACAAATTGTTTTTGAGTTCAATAATTTAATCATTATTCATCTCATCGGTAAAATCAAGATATAGTTAGGCGTTTAGCTGGAATTAAATGTATTAATATAATATTTAGAATAAAATAATGTTTAGGCAGTTTAGTTACTATTTATATCTCTAGATATAAATAGTAACTAAACACTTATTTCTTGCCTAAGATAGAATCAAATCTACTTTTATTATGTATCTATTAAGCTGTTAAGCATTTAAATAGGGTATGATTTAAAAGTAAATTTAGTCTAACCAGTGAAAGATGCCAGCGAAAAATTATCTCAATCGAGAGCAAGTAGAGAAACTACAAAAAGCATTAAAGGAGGAGGAAAATGGATATATTCGAGAAAGAATCCTCATGCTGTTGCTGCTTAATGATGGAAAAACGCAAGCTAAAATCGCTGAGTTTTTGGGTTGTTCAATAAATAAAGTGTCTTACTGGTGTATTCATGGAGACCCAGACAATCTAGAAAGTTTAAAAGATAAGAGGATGAGGGGAAACCATAAAAAAGCTACAGATAAATATATAGAAATCCTCTTAGAAACTATAGATAAAGAGCCAGAAGAATTAGGATACGACTTTGGCAGATGGACAGCGCAAAGACTAGCAATATATTTAGAAAGTATAACTGGGATTCAACTAAGCGGGTCGCAGGTTAGGAGGATATTAGAGAGAAAAAAGTACGTCTACCGCTGGGCAAAGTATAGTTTAGAAACAAAAAGAAATCCTGAAAAAAGAAAAGCATTTAAAGAAAAGATAGAGGAATACTTAAAAATAGAGAAAGCAAGCCCAGAACAATTACAGGTATGGTTTTGGGACGAAAGTGGATTTAGTTTAAGAGTTATAAGAAGAAAAAATTGGGGTAAAAAAGGAAGCAGAAAAAAGGTCAGAGGGGATAGGAGGAAAGGAAGAGTTAATGTAATGGGAGGACTGAGGCACTCAGATAAAAAAAGATTCGTAGAGTTTGTAGATAAAGGGAACGCAGAAAATTTTTACCAAGTGCTAATAATTTTTTATAAAGAGCTAATTAATGAATGGGTAGAAGCTGGAAATCAACCTAAAGATTTTGCTAAAAAAGGAGCAAAGATAGTTATCATTCTTGACAATGCAAGTTTTCATAAAAAAGAAGAATACATAAAGAGGATTGAAGCAGAAATGCCAAATATTCATTTAGGATTTCTGCCAGAATACAGCCCAGATTACAATTTAATTGAATTAGTCTGGCATTCGACAAAAGAATACGTTGCTAATCGGCTGTTTAAATCGGTTGAAGAGCTAGAGTATTTATTGCATCAGCTTTTAAATGAAGGGGAGTTGATTATTAAATGGGGACGAAAGATTAAAAACAAGGGTGATGCTCTTACCACAGTTTAAATGCTTAACAGCTTAGTAGTTCAAATTAAATTGGCTTGCAATGTTACAGCGATTAAGAGCAATTTTTAAAATGCCTAGGCTTCAGGAGCAGCACCTCACGAGGGTCTGGCTGATTGTTGGATTATTTGCGATTATTATCGTCTTAGATTTTTTTACTCCACCCCCTTATGCCTTGGGTTTCCTCTATACCGGGCCCATCTTGTTGGCTTCTTCACGCCTAAATCGCTCGGCAACAGTTCAAGCTACGGTGATGGCAACCGGCTTCACCCTTCTGAATCTGTTCATCCCTAAAGCAGAATGGATGAACTCCTCAAACCTGATGAACCGCTTGCTGATGGCGCTGGCACTTATAGTCACAGGTTGGCTGAGCGATCGCAATTTACGTCATGAAGAAGCGCTCGCGCGACACAAAGCGCAGCTACAGGCACAAGAGCAGTTAGCTAGTGCGCGAGAGGATTTCGTGTCAACGTTAACCCACGACCTGAAAACACCGCTCCTCGGAGCAATTGAGACATTGAACTCGTTGCAGCAAGAAAAATATGGTGCAGTAACAGCCGCACAGCAAAAAGTGTTCTCAGCGATCGCTCGGAGCCATGAAAACTCACTTGAGCTAATAGAGACGCTGTTGGATGTCTATCGCAACGATACAGAGGGAGTCAGATTAAAACTGGCACCTGTTGAGTTAGTCGCTATAGCTGAGGAAGCGATCGCCACAGTATCAGAGTTAGCCGCAAAGCGCCGAGTGGAAATTAACCTCACTTTTGGAGAATCCAACGCTCGCGCTCTCTGGGTAAATGGAGATCCACTACAATTACAGCGAGTCTTTAGCAACTTGTTGACGAATGCAATTAACAATTGCACTCGTGGTGGCAAAGTGGAAATTCTTTTAGAATCTGACTTTAACTATCAGGTGGTGAAGATTCTCGATAATGGACGGGGAATAACACCAGATGAACTCCCGCGCTTGTTTGAGCGCTTTTACCAGGGACATAGCGATCGCCAATCTATGGGGTCTGGGCTGGGGTTATACTTAACTCGACAGCTTATCGAAGCCCACGGCGGTACAGTCTGGGGCAAAAATCGTTTCTCCTCAAAAGAGGCTACTTCGCGATCGCAACGCGGTGCTTCGTTTGGATTCAGATTACCTGTGCATCAACGCTCAGAACAATTGTCATCACACTTTGATGAGATTAGTTAACACAGAAGCTTCATGGAAATGACAATAAGCCGCCATATCGGTGCTTCATATTGAGAGTTAGCTAGATCATGCCTAATACATCCGTAACAGCCGGCTCCGGAGTCGGCTGTTGTTTCTTGTGAAGCGAAAGCTTTTTAATGCAAGATTTATAAGGTGATTTGGCATGATTTTGGCACACCCTTTCTAGTTTTGCTTTTGTATGCGGCTTTAGCTGCTTGTGTTTGGTAAAGATGACCTCAAATGCACTACGGATTTTGCTTGTTGAAGATGACGAACTGTTTCGCCTCGGTTTGTCTATGCGGTTGCAACAGGAACCTGGATTTGAAGTTGTCGCTGAGGTTGAAGACGGTGAGACAGCTATAGAATTAGCTCTTCAACAGCCACTCGATATTGTGCTACTTGATGTAGGATTGCCGGGAATTGGTGGTATTGAGACTTGTGAACAACTTAAGCAGCAACGCCCAGAGCTACCCATTCTAGCTTTAACATCTCGTTTCCAAAAACCTCTGATTGCTAAGTTAATTGAAATCGGTGTCAAAGGCTACTGCCTCAAGGGTATTAGGGCAGAACTTTTAATCTTGGCAATCCGTTCTGTAGCAGCGGGAGCTTCCTGGTGGGACGAAGCAGCAACCATAGAGATTCAATCTACTTTTATGCACGCACAACTTGCTTCTACCCCATCAGAGGCTGAAAAATTACCGGAAAATCCACTCACAAGGCGCGAACAGGAAATCTTGGCAATGATTGCAGCCGGACGGAGCAATCAGGAAATTGCCGACCTTCTCTACATTGCCCCTGGTACTGTCAGAGTTCATGTCCATTCCATCTTGAAGAAGTTAGAGGTGCGCGATCGCACTCAAGCCGCCGTCTTAGCCATCCAAAAACAACTTATCTCTCCCGATTTGTTAACAGATTAACAATAGGTAATTAGAAAAAATAATTATCACGCCATTAGGCAGACGCTATCGCATTTACAACCTCTTATAGTGAGTAAAACCCAAAGAGCATAAATACTGCTTCTTAAAGGTATTTATTGACAAGAATAATTTGGAAAATATTCTTATGTCTGAGTTGATGAAAATTCCGACTCGCCCCTGGACGTTGATGTCAGGAATCTACCGTAATGTACTTCCAGCCGTTCATCGCTATTTAGGGGAATGGAAAGAACGAGCCAATCAAATACCCGACCCAGAACTTCGCAAACAAGCATTAATGAGTATCGAGACAAAAACGTTTCACTGTGCAGGAGGTGCCATCTATGGATTGTTAGCTAAAAACCACAGCGATGAAACAATTCGTTTTATTGTTGCTTATCAAACAATTAGCGATTATTTAGATAATTTGTGTGACCGAAGTACCTCACTCGATCCTAAGGATTTTCGCGCTCTTCATGAATCCATCTTTCATGCCTTAACTCCAGAAGCAGAATGCACAAATTATTATCGTTTTCGTAAGGAGCAAGAGGATGGAGGCTATTTAATACAACTGGTTAAAACTTGTCAAACTGTGTTAAGGCAGCTTCCAGCTTATCCAAAAATATCTTCAGCTCTTCATGAATTAGCCAGTTATTATTGCGATTTACAAGTCCATAAGCATGTGCAAGTTGAAGAGCGCATTCCGCGTCTAAAAGCTTGGTTTAAATCGCATCAGGAAAACCTTCCTGAGATGAGCTGGTATGAATTTTCCGCCTGTGCTGGCTCAACCCTTGGAATTTTTTGTCTTATCGCCTATGCTTCCCATGAAGATTGTTCAGAAGAATTAATTCAGAAAGTAAAAAATGGTTATTTTCCCTGGATACAAGGACTACATATTTTACTCGATTACCTTATAGATCAAGAGGAAGATAGCCTCGGCGGCGATCTAAATTTTTGTTCTTACTATAAGAACAAAGATGAAATGACAGAGCGTTTTACACACTTTGTTAATAAGGCTAAAGAAAGTGTTGCTCAATTACCCAATACAAATTTTCATCAGATGATTAATCATGCCTTGTTGGGCATTTATCTAGCAGATGAGAAAGTGGGAAGACAAAAGGAAGTTCAAGGAATCGCCAGACAACTCATCAGTCTGGGTGGTGGCTCGACGTTCTTTTTCTTTTTAAATCGTCTGGTGATGGCTCGTCTTCGCTACTGCTAACTACTTGTGTAGCGATCGCATCGGTTTGAACAGTCAGACCCTAGAATTAGGATGTATTTCTCCCGCACTTTTACCCTCAGCACCAACCTGAAACGCTACATAAAGTCGCAAGAGGCTCATAGTTATGTCCAAAATCGCTGTTATTGGGGCAGGCCCAGCAGGATGCTCAGCAGGATACCATCTTGCTAAAAGCGGGCATCAAGTAACCCTCATCGACAAAGAGGGCTTTCCTAGAGACAAAATCTGCGGAGACGGAGTCAGTCTTCAGTCAGTCCAGGCATTGTCCACAATGGGTATCTAT
Source organism: Trichocoleus sp. FACHB-6 (assembly GCF_014695815.1). Classification (NCBI taxonomy): domain Bacteria; kingdom Bacillati; phylum Cyanobacteriota; class Cyanophyceae; order Leptolyngbyales; family Trichocoleusaceae; genus Trichocoleus; species Trichocoleus sp. FACHB-6. The sequence goes on along the minus strand of NZ_JACJOY010000056.1, from coordinate 675 downwards.
CCGCAGGATATCAAACGCAAGGTGTCTGAATTTACGCCTATCAATGGGCTTGTGCTTGGAGTTTCCAACGGAAATTACCATATGCAGACCACTGAGCTTGAAGGGTATTGCATCCCCAGGTTTGTATTTGACAATCTACTCTATGAACGAGCTATAAACGCAGGGTGTGTGCCAAGTACCCAAAGGATTTCCAACATCGACCGCCACCATCAGGAGCTGTACAACGATTTTGATTTCATCATAGATGCACGCGGAGTCTATGCAGGCGAGGCGAATGCGATCGCTATCAGAGCTTACTGGATAGTCAAGTCAGAAGACTTCCCTCAAGCCTACCTTTCACTGGCTCAAATTTATTTTGACAAGTCTCTTGGAGTTAACGGATACGGTTGGATATTTCCAGTGGATATAAAAGCTGGATTGGTGAAACTCAATGTTGGAGTGGGTATATGGATAGATGAATACAAGAAAATGAACAAAAACATTATTCGGATTTTTGACGAATTCGTTCAGCGCAACGAGCAAATGAAGGAACTATTAAGCAAGATTGTTAGTAAGCATAAACCCAGAAATGTTGAATGTTAAGAAAGACTCGATAAAAATAGCCCGAAATCTGTTATATTTTGGGCTATAAATCTAAGTATATCTGTTGATAATGATTATAAATTCATTTCCGAA
>NZ_JACJOY010000055.1:0-69498 GCF_014695815.1 Trichocoleus sp. FACHB-6 | reverse complement strand
TCCTTCTACCGCATCTTCAGTTCAACGTTCACATAGAGGCACTGGAAACGATGGAAGCTAACAATTCATTCCTTCCTTCTACCGCATCTTCAGTTCAACTGCGTAACTCCTGAGAACTTTCCAAGAACTGCCAGAAAAAGTTGCAGCGATGATGTCAATTATCAGAGAAAAATTGGCCCAGACGATTCAATGAAACAGATAGTAGGCTTGACAAGTAGCGGGGAAAAAGCTGAGAGTCCTCAAGCGTTCATCTGTTAAGTTAGAAACTTGCTTAACGCTATCAAAGAGCAACAAATGAACCGCTTGAAAGCACTGAAATATCCAGCGTAAAGTCGGTCGTTCAGTCAGCCGACCTAACTGATTTTTAATTCCTGTCTGGGCTTGTTTCAAAGTCTGACGGAGTTGGCGTTGAGCTAAGGTATAAACTAACAAACATAAACCCATAATCAGAGCGAGAGCTTCAATTCTTTCGGGAGACTTCAGAAACACACTGTCTGTGAAGAAGAGAGGGTCTTTCAAAAAACTAAATCTTCGTTCTGCCGCTTGTTGGTTCTTATATTTAGCAATCATCTCCTCGGGACTTAACTGATTAACATCTAGCACATTAGTCGCCAGGATAAAGCGTCCAGCCTGTCACCGTTCGGCTTCGACGATATCAGATTTGAGTTCTAGGCAAGCTGTGAGTTTATAGCTATCGCCAGAGTTTTTCCGCGTCGATTTTGACGGAATTTCTTGAGTATCTAGAGCAACGAGTTGATAATACTTAAGTTTTTTAGATAGCTTATCAGCCGCCTTGAGAGCATCAGCTACACAAGCAAAACCTTGACGAGATAACTCTCGCAATTGTTTAGTGACTTCTGCTTGTGCCTTATCCAGGTTGTTCTCCAGACGCTTTAGGTCAGACTCTTGACGCTCCTGACTTTCAACTACTAACCATCGCTGTTGAATCCCACCATACTGACTTTGATGTTGTGACCAACGATAGCCAGATATTGTGCTTTCGGTAAATGCCTCGCCTGTGAGTTGACTTACCAATTCCTTGGCTTGTTTAATGGTCAACGGAACTCGGCTTAACCATTTGAGCGTTGCCATCTCCACCAAATTTGCTTCGCTGTACAGAGCACTATCAGCTACCATCAGGGCATCTAAGTCTAGATGCTGTTTGAAGTCTCTCAAAACTTGCGGAAATACCGCTTGGTCTGATTCATTGCCATCCCCAACCCGTAAATATAGTGGTACGTCTCCATCTTCACTGCAAATTAAATCGAGAATGAACTCTTTGAGGTCAGGTCTATGGTCGCGAGAATAACCATAAGTAATGACAATCGGTTGTGGAGTAGCTGCTTCCTTTATTCCTGCTACAGCTGTTTCACCAGTGTTGGTAGCTTGTTTTTGGATATAGACTTCTGGTAGGTTTGATTCATATTCTCCATGAACATGGAAGGAAGTAGCATCCAAGTGAGCTGTTTCTAGAGCGACATTGAATTGCTGAGCTGCCCCGATAGCAATCGTCGCAAAAATCTGGCTCAATCCGGTGAGATAAAGCTTGTCTAGCACTCGACCTAAGCGGTCATCATTGAGGTGTTCCGGTTGAATTCCTTCTCCAATTAAATGTTCTGTAGCTTTACCTTCAAAGAACTTGGGAAATAAATATAAAGGAGCAGAGACTAGCCCCAGTCCGTTCAAGATCATGGCTTTAACTGCCTGTCCCGGACTGACTTTTTCCCCGGTTTGAGTCCCAACTAAGTCATTAATTTTTTCCACAATTCCTATGGCATCAACCGTTCCGGCTACTAACCCCAAGTGGTCTAGATTAGCGACTTGAATTTGCGGGGGTGAACTCATCATCGTCTCTTGAGGAATTTTTCCCTAACTCGATTTGACTCTTGAGTTTACTGTTAGAGCTACTCTTTTCCAACAAAGGGGAAGGTCGAGCGTCGCTCGACCTTTCTCCTGAAGCAGGATTATCATTCTAGTTCAGGGCAGCGCTTGAGTATTATTACTTAAAATTGCCAACAGTTATCCACTTCCATCAGCCCCAGCCATCCTTGTGACAGTTGTGGGTGCGGAATGTGGGTGTCAAAGGTCTAGTTAGTTTCAGGGAGGAGAAGGAAGCAGGTCCGCCAACAGAGGGAATGGGTGCGACGGCAACTGCTGTAGGCGCACTCACCGCAGGAGTTGAAGCAGGCATTGACGGTGCTGTTGAGGCAGAACTCGCCCTAGGCTGTACCGTTGAAGGTGTTGGAGTTTTCTGCGAACTGGAAGTTGAGGATGCTGTCCCCGCAGAACCCCCACTGGGTTTTCCCGTTGAAACTGCTACACCACTCGATCTCCATCCGGACTCCGCAAATCCTTCACCGCATCAAAAACTTGTTTAGCATAAGCGTTATCTGGGTAAAGATATCGCCAGCCAAATGCTGCTTTGACGCTAATACTCCGAAACTGGGGAATTGGTTCATTTTTCTCCGTAATCGGTGTCCAAGCAACCCCATTTGCAAAAACCGTGTTGTAAATAAAATAAGGCGCTTGATCCAAGTTATCTTCTGTCACCGCCGTGAGTTCACCTGTTTGCTCAAAGCGAAGTTTTTGCACATCTAAAACTCTGGCGGCAAAATCGGCTATCTCACCTTGAAAGCCAAATTCAATCCCATCTAAAATATAAGACTCGCTGACGACATAGTTATTGGCATTGGTGCTTTTATAGTTGCGAGTATCAACAGGAATTTGAACTCTGTTCACCTCGACAAACTTAAATGGTTCAAATGATGCTGCCTTTGATGCTTTAAAACCTCAAAGTTCATAGCCTCTAGCGGCGTATTCTTCGTAGCTTAAGCGTCCTTCTTGCACCAGCAAGGTTTTATTATCGGGGAGAACTGTCGCACCATAAAGCTGTCCATCTTTGAGACTTCGAGCTACTTGCCAGTTGTCTACAATTCCTTTCATCCAATCTGCATATTGAGGATGACAAGTCCGAATGACGTGAAATGCAGCTAAGATACGACCAACATCCAATGCAGACCAGCCAATCTCCTTTTCCAGGGGATTGTTGCCATAATCAACCATCTGTCCGGTCGCCACATTATAGACCTTATTCGGTAAGGCATTCTCAAATAATTTCAGTCCACTCAAACCTGTTAAAAACTTGTTGAGGCGGGCATCAAATTCTGCTTGGTCGATTAAATTCAGCCACCGCGCTGAATAGAGCGCCATTGCTGAATTGAACGCCATTAAGTAATTATTTATATCCCAAAGAGTACCGGAAGGATATCCTCCTGTGGAATTGGTAAATCCCGTATTTTGCTGATAGTTATTGACAAAATACTGCCAAGCTGATTTAGCGTAAACTTGTTCTTCTGGCGTTAACGGAGCAGCGATTTCCCCACAGGTACTTGATGCAGTGGGTGGAGCTTGAGCAAGCGCTTGCTCTGGCAGAGAAACATTTAGTACAGGCTGGGAAACGGCTCCCACTAGGAATAGGGCAATCAGCTTTGAGCTTTTGCGCCGAGATGATAAATTAGCATGAACTAGCTATTACCTCCAGTGATGGGGTGATGCTTTACTGGAAATTCTCCGTTGGGCAGAAGAGATTGGCGGAATGTGGGATATACTGGTAACGCTGACTTATTAACCAAAGGTTATATAGGTATAGCTCTTGGAGAGGTGGCAGAGTGGTTGAATGCGACTGACTCGAAATCAGTTGTGGCGGCAACGTCACCGGAGGTTCAAATCCTCTCCTCTCCGTTGAATTTAGACAATTAGTGAGATGGGCTTAATGCCTTGATTCGGTAGCGTGACGCGACCGATTATCCGGCTTTGGGTATATCCCAAGGTTTTGAGTGAGGCGACACAAGCACCAGCACGTTCATCGGGGATAGCAGCTAAGAGTCCACCGGAGGTTTGGGGATCGAACAGGAGAGGGTAGTTAAAGAGATCGCGCACTTGTGATAAATTGCTAATTTGGCGGGATGCCCGTAAATTCTGCGGATGCAAAGAACTAACAATTCCCATTTGCAGTGTTTCTAAAGCACCTTCGAGAACTGGAATGGCTTCTAAATCTAAGTCCACCGCTACCTGAGATGCTTGGATCATTTCCAGCAAATGCCCCAACAGTCCAAAGCCTGTAACATCAGTACAGGCAGTAGTTCCATATTTCAATAAACACTTAGCTGCTGCTTGATTTGATAGCAACATTGATGCAACACCACCATCAATCCAGCGTCCTTTTGCCTTCAGGCGCATATCAGCGGCAAATAGAGTACCAGTCCCTAGTGGTTTGGTTAAAATTAGCACCTGGCCTGGCTTCATACCGCCTTTTCGCAGCAGCTGATTAGGATAGGCTAATCCGTTACAGGACAACCCAAAGATAAGTTCTGCACCTTCGGTTGTGTGTCCGCCTACGAGGGGTGTCTCGGATTGATGCAACACTTTAGAGGCACCTGATAGCAGTTGATAAAGGGTTTCCTCCTGCTTTTTTTCCCAGGCGTAGGGAATGGTGACAATTGCTAATGCACTCTGGGGAGTAGCACCCATTGCAAAAATATCGCTTAAGCAATGATTGGCGCTAATTTGAGCAAAGATAAACGGATCATTAATTAAGCTGCGGAAATAGTCTAAGGTATGAACCATCACCTGATCCGCTGGCACCTTAACTACGGCGGCATCATCTGGTGCATCAAGTCCAATTAGAATATCTTCTCTATTAGCGGATTCAGGTTGTTCTAATTTAATACGATGCAAGACTCTTTCGAGTGTGGTACTGCCGATTTTAGAACCGCAACCAGCACAACGCATTGGGGGATTGGGGATTTTAGATTTTGGATTGGGGATTTTGGATTGGGTTACGGCTGACATTTCTGGCAAGTTGTGGAAACGTGCCATAAATTGGCGGTCGATGCGGTCTTTCCAGTGCCATAGTAGGGGAGATTGGCAGCCGAAATTTCCCCAGGAAGCGATCGCGCTCTTATCCCCTGTACCAATTAAACTAAGATATTGTTTCTGCGGCTTGTACGGTTTGAGTGGTTTCCCTAGTAATGTCCGCCGCAGGTTGTTAAATAGTGGCTTCCCCTGACGCACCGCAAATACTCCCGCCTTGGGACGGGGATGATTAACCATCGCCGCAATATCACCAGCAGCAAATACTTGGGGATGAGACACTGATTGTAATGTGTCCCCTACACCAATAAAGCCTTTGGTATCAGTAGCTAGTCCAGATGCTTGTAGCCAAGTGGGTGCGGAGGCTTGTGTCACCCAAAAGATGCGATCGCACTCTATCACAAGATTCGATTCGCAGATAACCTTGTGCGGTTCAACCTGGCACACCTTTTCCGACAAATGCAATTGAATTTCCCGCTGGGTGAGAATTTTTTGGAGACGATGACCCACCCACTGGTTATAGTTCGGTAAAAGGTAGGAACCGCTATGGAATAAATGAATTTCTGGGTTTTGTTTAGAAAATTTATCTAGGCGAGAGTGCATTGCTAGTGCCAGTTCCACACCTCCACCACCTCCACCAACAATAGCAATTTTTATAGATTTTTCGGGATTTGCCGCAACATCCGTAAGCAGCTGATTCCATGCACTCAAAAACTTTGGTACTGGTTTAGCTGGAATAGCGTATTCAGCGGCTCCCGGAACAGATATTATTGCTGGAGTGCTGCCAATATTGATTGATAACAAGTCAAAGGCAACATCTGGACGGTTAGCACAAATCACTTTATTATTGTCCAGGTCTAGACCAATTACCCGGTCAATATACACCTGCGCTTGGGCAAATTGGGCAAGGCGGCGCAAGTCAATATGACTTTCATCATAATCATAGATGCCTGCCACATGACCGGGAAGCATTCCAGAATAAGGAGTGTGTGATACCTCTGAAATTAGCGTCAGGCGTACTCCCGGTAACGGTTTCATGGCAAACATTTTCAGTGCAATGGCATGGCTATGTCCGCCACCGACTAGCACTAAGTCTTTGAAAATAGGAGATGTTACCTGCATCTAAAAGCTTGTTTTGAACTTTGGGGGCTGAAATTATGGTAGTTGCTTCTACGGGGGAGTCTGTGGAAGTAAAAATGTCCGATGAATAAAGTCGCGATTAAACAAAGCCTGCCTTCGCAGACTAATATTTGTAACAACGGGATGCTTCCGTGTGGAAGCGATCGCTTCTAGGCAATTCAAGCTACACTACCCTCGGTAAACGGCAATTCTCAGGAGTAAAATCATGATTGACCTTTACACCTTCACAACACCGAACGGGCGCAAGGCTTCTGTCATGTTGGAGGAAGTTGAGCTTCCTTACAACGTCCACAAGATTGATATAACCAAAAATGAGCAATTTACTCCAGAATTTGTAGCAATTAATCCCAATAGCAAGATTCCCGCTGTTATTGACCGAGACACCGACATGACAATTTTTGAGTCTGGTGCCATCCTGATTTATCTAGCAGAGAAAACTGGCAAATTTCTGCCCGCTGAACAAAAAGGTCGCTTTCAAGTGCTGGAATGGCTAATGTTTCAGATGGCAAGCGTGGGGCCGATGTTTGGTCAATTGAACCACTTTAAAAAGTTTGCCCCAGAAAAGATTCCTTACGCAATTGAACGATATGAAAAAGAAACCTTGAGGCTTTACGGGGTTTTAGATAAACAACTCTCTGAACGTGAATTTATCTGTGATCACTACTCGATTGCGGATATGGCGACATTTCCTTGGGTTGCCATTTATGAATTTCAAGGTTTAACACTAGATAATCATCCAAATCTCAAACGTTGGGTTGAGACAATTCAGCAGCGTCCGGCTGTGCAACGTGGGATGAAAGTACCATAGGAAATGAAAATTTAAAAAGCCAAAGAAAGGAATTATCGGCAGCATTCCATTTCTGTATCCCTGACTTAAAGGGTGGGACTGTAAGAACAAAGACCACCTATGCGGACTATAGAGACGTGAAATTTCACGTCTCTACATAATAAATTTGAAACTAGCAAAGGCGGGTTTAATTTGTATAGCCGCGAATGCCTTTTATCAGAGCATTTTGAATTTTGAAAGGATTTACTATAGATTCAATCTGCTCATTCTCTCTTAATTATCGTGTACTGCCTCAATCCCAATTGCCAAAAACCTACCAGCAACTCACCAGGAACCAAGTTTTGCTTAACTTGTGGAACCTTGCTGCTACTAAAAGACCGTTACCGCGCTATTAATTTCCTCGGTGCAGGTGGTATGGGCAGAAATTTCTTAGCGGTGGATGAAGACACGCCCTTAAAAAAGCCTTGCGTGATTAAGCAGTTTTGCCCAGCGCCCGAAATTCAAAATAATCGTGCTGCATTCCAGAAAGCCATAGAACTTTTTAACCGAGAAGCAGCGCAATTAGACCGACTAGGCGATGAATCTCCCCAAATTCCCCGCCTGCTGGCACACATTGAACAGGATAAGCGCCTGTATTTTGTGCAGGAATTCATCGACGGACAGAATTTACTTCAAGAATTGGAACAGGGAGAAACCTACAGCGGAGTACAAATTCGTCAGTTGTTGGCTGATTTATTACCAGTGCTAAAATTCATCCATCAGCAGGGAGTAGTTCACCGGGATATCAAGCCAGACAATATAATGCGCCGTCACCGGAATAACCAGCTAGTGCTGATAGACTTCGGCATCTCCAAAGAACTGAGTGGTACAGTGATGCGAATGGGGACAACCGTGGGAACCTTGGGATATGCGCCACCAGAACAAATGACCTATGGCGTAGCTTATCCAGCGAGTGACCTTTATGCTTTGGGCGCGACTTGCATCCATCTGCTAACGGACGTTTTTCCGAATGAATTTTTTAACCCCCAGGAAAAACGCTGGCTATGGCAAGATGTGCTTTCGTCACGTGGGACTGCTGTCAACGAACAGTTAGGGCAAATTTTGGACAAAATGCTCAAAGTTGACGTAGGGGAACGGTATCAATCAGTTGATGAGGTGCTAGAAGTCCTAAAGCTAGAGGTAGGAACAAACAATCAAACAAACTTAAATCCTTCCATAATTGGGACTTGGCATGGCAAATTTAGTAACAAGCCCGCCAGTCTTATTGTTACTCGTCGGTCAAATAACGTATTTCATGGAACCTTGAGTGTTAACGAGTGGATTAGTAAAAATAAAATTGATGTTGAGGTTTATTTTAACCCACTAACAAATAAGATAATTATACGAGAGATACGAATTATTCCGGGTTCAATAGGTGGGTGGAAGTTGGTAGAAAATAATGAAGGAATTTTATCATTAGACGGAAAGCAAATGATAGGTAAGGGTAAAAGTTACGGTTCATACTCATGGTCATTCTCTAAATCAGACCACAAGTAGTTTGGTCAACTGTTTTTCACCAAGTGAGTAGTATGGAAATTGCCTTAGAGATTTTCCAACAAACTCTCAGTTTTGATTATCCACCATTACCGGATAAAGAACTGGCTCATGGTGCAGAGAAATTTTGCTATAACTTAATAAAAGGGAATGGGCAAATCAGCAATCGATGAATATCTGAAACTTAGTTGCAGAATAGCCAAGTATTTCGATAGTTAATTCAGGAATACTCATTATGACAGTGAATCCAAGAATAGAAAAAATTATATAGCGGTTCTCGGTTGTGTGAGGTACAGTCTCAAAACTGGAAAGCTTGATAATACTGGATTTTGGTGTACCTCACTCGTATAAGAACCGCTATATCTATGATTGTACAGCTACCAGTTGAGGAACTTGTAGCACTAAGGCCAAAAGTTGAAGAAAGACTCGATACACTTACAATGATTGAAGTAGCTGAAACCCAGTTTCAGTCGCGGGAACCAGAGGAAGATATTGATAACGAGGAAGCCTAAATCAGCAGAAATATGGCTAGGACGTTTTCCGTTTAGCGATCGCGCTTAGACAAAATTTAGGCTTACTCTTCTTTTAGCAGTTTATCGTAACAAATGACTGACAAAATCAAAACTACCCTCCAAAAATTCCACCTAGCGGCGATCATCTTTTTCATCATCAGCTTAGTGATGGTGAAGCCAGCGATCGCATCCCCTACAGCCTCCTCCGAAACCTCTGTTTATCAACATCGAATAGTTCACAGTTCCGAAGGTATCGGCAAATTTTACATGGGTCGAGAAATAGCAAAAGTGATGGGACACACGGGCGCTATGTGGCTGGAAAGACCTAGTAGAGAAGCGGAGGAAAAACCTAGCAAAATAATAACTTCTCTGGCTTTAAAACCAACTGATGTTGTAGCAGATATCGGCGCAGGAACTGGTTATTTAAGTTTTCAGATTGCGCCGCTGGTTCCAGAGGGAAAAGTGCTGGCGGTGGATGTTCAACTGGAAATGTTAGATATTATTAATTTTTTGAAAAAAGAGAATAAAATTTTTAATGTGGAGCCAATTATAGGCGAAGAAAGCGACCCAAACCTTCCAGATAATAGTATTAATTTAGCTCTAATGGTGGATGCTTACCATGAGTTTGCTTATCCTAGAGAAATGATGCTGGGAATAGTCAAAGCGCTTAAACCGGATGGACGAGTGGTTTTAGTGGAATATCGAGGTGAAAATCCTTTTGTTCTAATCAAAGGGCTGCACAAAATGACTCAGAAGCAAGTGAAAAAAGAAATGTCGGCGGTGGGTTTGGAATGGTTGGAAACTAAAAGTATTTTACCTCAGCAACATATTTTGGTATTTAAAAAGCAGAAAAAATAAGTATCTCTTATTTTTTTGTGCATAGAAAGGTTGCAAGAATATATTCTCATCGATATTGAGCAAATTCCTGTAGAATACTTCTGTTGTAAGTCAAAGGTTCAATGGGTACTTTATAGTTATGTGGAAGGCGAGAAAGTAAATTTTGTTAGGGTTAATTTAAAAAGCGCGATCGCATTTATCTATGATGTTATTTCCCTAGAAATACTCATAAAGCTAAAGGAGGCAATATTTCGGGCTGTTCCCGTATAACAATTCAAGGGTTAGGTGCGATACATCTGTAAGGACATGGCAATGTCATGTCCTTACCAACATGGACTAAACGTAAGCACTGTGATGTATTCGACCCAACTGAAAAACGCTATATTTTAAACAAAAAGTTATATAAAAATAATTTCCTAAAGCGGGGATTTTAATCACAACAGTGCCATCGTAAAAAATATTAACAACAAGGAAACTCTTATGTGTTCTAAAATACAAAATTTCCCAACAACGGGTTTCCTAGCTCTTTAAGCAAAACTTATGAAACGAAGACAATTTGTTAGCACCACTGCTATCGGTGCCACCAGTGCGGCGGCGCTTGCTGCCTGTAGCCGGACAGCCACAGGGCCAGGTGTTCAGGCCAACACCCAACCAAGGATTCGGTGGAGGATGGCGACTAGCTGGCCTAAATCGCTTGACACAATTTTTGGAGGAGCAGATACCGTTTGCAAGCGCGTCAGCGAAATGACCAATGGACGTTTTACGATTACACCCTTTGCAGCAGGTGAAATTGTGCCTGGGCTACAGGTTTTAGACGCTGTGCAAACTGGGACTGTGGAATGCGGTCACACAGCCAGCTATTACTATGTGGGAAAAAATCCCGCCCTTGGCTTTGGGACAACCGTGCCTTTTGGTCTTAATGCCCAACAGCAGAACTCATGGCTATATCATGGCGGCGGACTGGATGCAATGCACAAGCTCTACGCAGATTTTAATGTCATTAACTTTCCCGCAGGCAACACTGGCACCCAGATGGGAGGCTGGTTTAAGCGAGAAATCAAGTCAGTTGCTGACCTGAACGGCTTGAAGATGCGTATCCCTGGATTAGGCGGTGAGGTGATGAACCGCTTAGGTGTGAATGTCCAGGTGCTACCTGGAGGCGAAGTATATCTAGCCCTCGACCGGGGAGCAATTGATGCAGCAGAGTGGGTTGGCCCCTACGATGACGAAAAGCTGGGCTTAAACAAAGCTGCACAGTTCTACTACTACCCCGGCTGGTGGGAACCAGGGGCGACGTTAGAGATGCAAGTTAACAAGTCTCAGTGGGAGAGATTGCCCAAAGACTATCAGCAAGTCTTGAAGACTGCGACTATGGAGGCAAACCTGAATATGCTGGCTCAATATGATGCCTTAAATGGGCAGGCATTAAGAAGGTTAGTTGCAGCTGGCACTAAGCTAACACCCTACAGCAAAGAAATTATGCAAGCAGCCCAGAAAGCATCGTTTGATCTTTATGAGCAAAATGCTGCAAAAAATGCCACATTTAAACAAGTTTATGAACAGTGGAAGGCATTTCGAGAGCAGGTTTATAAGTGGAATCAAGTCAATGAATTGAGCTATGCAAATTTTACTTATCCGCAGTAAAGGCGAGGCAATACTAGCCTTAAAGCTTGAGAGAAGGTAGGAAACTAACAATGCCTGGGAAAGCAATAATCAACACCAGAACTAGCAACTGAAGCAGGATAAATGGCACAGCACCCCGGTAGATATCGGTTGTGGTAACTTCCGGCGGTGCGACACCGCGCAGATAAAACAGGGCAAAACCAAAGGGAGGTGTGAGAAAAGATGTTTGTAGGTTCGCTCCTAAAACAACGCCATACCAAACGAGGTCAATTCCCAATTGCTGAGCCACGGGGACAAATAAAGGGATGACGATAAAGGCGATTTCAAAAAAGTCGATAAAGAAGCCGAGTGCAAATACCACCAGCATACTAACGACTAAAAAGCCAGTTTTGCCACCGGGGAGGTTAGAGAGAACGTCGAACATAAAGCGATCGCCATTTAATCCCCGGAACACCAAACTAAACGCCGTCGAACCAAACAAGATGAAAATTACCATGCTAGTAATTCGCAGCGTGGCATCGCAAACCGCCTGCAATGCCGGCACACTTAGCCTTCGGTTTGCAGCAGCCAGCGCGATCGCTCCCAAGCACCCAACGGCACCCGCTTCGGTCGGTGTGGCAATTCCAAAAAAGATGCTACCCAATACCAACAAAATCAACACCAACGGTGGCACCATAGCCTTCAGCACCCGCAACCCCAGCGCCTTACCACCGATATCCCGCACTGAAAGCGGCAATGCTGGTGCTACCTCTGGCTTGAGAAACGCCACAATCACTACGTGTAAGGCAAAGGCACCCGCCATCATTAAACCCGGAATCACCGAACCAATAAACAAGTCGCCCACCGACACACCCAACTGATCCCCCAGTACCACCAGCACCACGCTGGGGGGAATAATCTGCCCTAAAGTACCAGAAGCAACAATCACGCCAGTAGCGAGTTCTTTGTTGTAGCCGTAGCGCAGCATCACTGGCAGGGAAATCAGGCCCATCGCCACCACAGTTGCCGCCACCACCCCAGTAGTCGCCGCTAATAGTGCCCCCACCAGAACCACAGCCAAAGCGATCCCACCGCGCAGCCGCCCGAACAAAATCCCCATCGTTTCGAGTAATTGCTCTGCAATGCCCGATTTCTCCAGCATTGACCCCATGAAGATGAAGTAAGGAATCGCCAGCAACGTGTAATTCGCCATGATGCCAAAAATCCGCTGGGGCATCGCCGTCAAGAAAACTGGGTCAAAAACGCCCAGCCCTACTCCCAACAAGGTAAAGAAAATTGCCACACCCCCCAGAGAGAAGGCCACGGGGTAGCCAAGCGATAGCAAAACTAAGGCTCCACCAAACATCACTGGGCCTAACCACTCATAATCCAGGGTCATGGTGTTCCTCCTGAGGCGCTAACTTGCCAGTGAAAATTGCAAAATTTTTAATTGCCTCGGAAATGCCTTGGAGAATCAGCAGTCCGAAGCTGATGATAATCATGGATTTAATCGGATAACGCGGTAAACCGCCTGGGTCTGGGGAATTTTCCCAAATCTTCCAAGAATTAAGAATCGTATCCCAGGAGAAATAAATCACCATTAGACAAAAGGGAATCAGAAAGAATAACGTCCCGAACAGGTCAGCTAGTGCTTTCCACTTACGATTCCAGCGACTATAAAAAATATCTACGCGGACGTGTTCGTTGTGTTTTAGGGCGTAGGCTGCTCCTAATAAGAAAACTAGGTCAAATATATACCACTGGGTTTCCAGAAAGGCGTTAGAAGTCAGGTTTTGCCCAATCAATCGCCCAATGTAGCGCCCAGCGACGTTCCACACTCCCACCAGTACCATCAGCAGCACTAGCCAGTAGGTTAAGCGTCCGATGCGTTCATTTACAGCGTCGATGATTCTAGATATCCGTAACAGCTGCTGCAATGCGTTTTCTCCCCAACTACATGAAAAATCATCTCATAGGCTTCATTTCACCTCAAGTGTTTTTAAACGCAAAAGTACGCAAAGTTTTAGAAACTTTGCGTTTTTCAACTTATGAAGTATAAATTTTATACTTTTTTTTAACTTTTCAAAGCACAGAATTTCTCGACCAAACGAACAAATATTTCTACACCCATCCCCAAGGCTGTTTCGTCAAAGTTAAATCGCGGATGATGGTGCGGATATGCTAAATCTTTGTCTGGATTCGCTGAACCCAAAAAGAAATAGCAACCAGGTATAGCCTCAAGGAAAAAGGACATATCTTCACCGCCCATTGTTTGGCATTCTGGCACAATTCCTAGAGGAGTTTCTATTACGCCTTCTGCCACAGAACGGACTAATTCCGCTATTTTTGCATCATTAATCACTGCTGGGTAATGTCGCTGGTAGTCTAATTTATATGTAGCTCCGTGACTTTGGCAAACCCCAGCGATAATCTGCTCAAGTCGCTGGGGAATTAATTCTCCTAATGCAGGATTAAAATATCTTACAGTTCCGCTGAGATAGGCGGTATCAGCAATTACGTTGACTGCTGTGCCTGCATGAATTTCGCCAACGGTAACGACTGCTGACTCTAGCGGGGAAACATTACGCGCCACAATCGTTTGCAAGGCAGTAACAATATGAGCGGCGACTAAAATTGAATCTACTGTTTGTTGCGGAATGGCTCCGTGTCCGCCTTTACCCTGAATTGTGCAGCGAAAGCTTTCTGTTGCTGCCATCAAGGCACCGTTGCGAACGCCGACTGTACCCAGTGGCAGGTTGTTCCACAAATGAAGCCCGACTATAGCATCAACCTGCGGATTTTGCAAGACTCCAGCTTCAATCATTGGCTTGGCACCTCCCGGCCCTTCCTCAGCGGGTTGGAAGATAATCTTTACGGTGCCTGTGAAGTCTTGGCGATGCTGGGAGAGATAAAAGGCAGTGGAAAGCGCGATCGCAGTATGTCCATCATGACCGCAAGCGTGCATCACTCCATCATGCTGCGACCGATAAGGCACATCGTTCTGTTCCTGAATTGGCAGCGCGTCCATATCTGCCCGAATCGCCAGCACTTTACCTGGTTTATCCCCATGAATTGTGGCAACAATTCCGGTTTGGGCAATGCCAGTTTGATGCTCAATTCCCCATTCTTGTAATTTTTGGGAAATTAACTCAGATGTGAGATGTTCTCTAAAGCCTAATTCAGGTTTTTGATGCAGTCGCCGCCGCAATTCTACGATAGTTGGCTGTAATTCTTGAATTTCCCGACGAATGCGAGATATATCAACAGGAAGCGGGCTTAAAGAAGTGGAAACCATGAGTGGATTTTGAATTTTGGATTTTGCGGGGGCGAAGGAGTTTCTGAAGCTCCAATGATTTCGGATTAGTAAATTTTGGATTTTGGACTATCAAAAGCAACCAACAACTGAAAATACAAAATCTAAAATTTAAAATCTAAAATCCTCTCTATATCTAACTGTGACGCAACTTGTGTCAGTTTGGCTAGATCGGTCGCGTCAGCTAGATGGGGGATGATGCCAAAAACTGGCGCATTGGTTAAAGACTGAATCAAGTCTACTGGTGTCAAATCGGCAATTTCTTGGTCTGAACGAGGTTGAGTGCAATTGAGGACAATGCCTTTAAGTTTGACACCAGATTGACGAGCAAGAGCGACATTAGCGACAGCTTGCGCGATCGCGCCCAATCTTACAGGTACTACCAAAACCGTTGGTAAACCCCAATCCCGCGCCAAATCTGCCACAGTGAGTTCATACGTCACAGGCGAACCCAATCCCCCCAGCGCTTCCACTAGCAAAAAATCACGCGATCGCTGTAGATTTTGAAACGCTTGCCAAGCTTTGCCCAAATCAATATTCGCTCCTTCTCGCTCGGCTGCTATGGGAGGTGCTAGAGGTGCTTGGAAATACAAAGGGTTAATTTCATCCAGAGATTGATTCAGGGAAAATAGCTGATTGTAAAGTTCCCTATCTCCAGTTCCCGACTGAATCGGCTTCATTATCCCTAAACTTTTAGCAGAATAATACGTCTGCCAATAAGCCGCCAAAGCCGTTGTCAAAACTGTTTTCCCAGCGTCCGTATCGGTTCCAGTAATTAGTAATGTGTTCAAAGTAGTTTTCAGTTAGTTGGGAATGGGGGAATTGGGAATTGGGAATGGGGGAATTGGGAAAAAGTCTTACCTAGTCCGTAGTCACCAGTCCCCAGTCCCTATTACCGCACAGCAATATCCAGAGTAAAGGCAGTATCCTGGGACGCTATCACATCAATTTGATACTCACCGCTACGAGGTGCCTCAAATTCCCAAGCCAAAACGCCAGAAGCGTCTGGCACTAGGCGACCGCTAGGAAAGCGAAGATCCAAAGTTGCCCCTCCAGGCTGGATATCCACCTTTAGTCTCTGCCCACGCCGAACATTCACCAAATAACGCTTAATCCTTTGCGGGCTGGTTCTAGCCGAAACCTGCACTGCTTGCTCGCCTGGTGGGAAGCTAATCGGCTCAACGTCAAATTCGCCACCAGTCGGCGTTGGTGTAGGTGTAGGTGTCGGTGTTGGTGTCGGTGTCGGTGTAGGTGTAGGGTTGCTCAGGCTAATCTGCAAGTTGTATTCGCTCGCTTGCAGCCCTTTAATGGGACTCAGGGCAATAGTGTAGTTACCTGTATAGGGGAGGGTGCCTCTCCAGCCCAGAACCCGCTTGGCACGCTCATTGAGAGGCGTTTGGTCTGGCCCCAACACCGTCATTAAAACGCCTTCGCCACTCAGGAAGGTATCTAGCTGTTGTCCTTGTTCGCCAGAAATGGTGTAATTAAGTGTTTCGTTCTCTTTGAGATTTCCTTGTTTGGTAATGGTTTGGCCGGTCGCTATTTCTAGGCGCTGGCTATAAGTAACAGGTTCCTGATTGGGCGTGGGGGTGGGACTGGGTGTTGGCGTAGGCGTGGGTGTCGGGCTAAGTGTCGGTGCTGGGGTATCAGTGAATACGGGGGTTGGTGTTGGTTGCGGCTGTTGCCGATTGAAAGCACTAACTAGCGCCCAAGATCCGAAACCAGCTAGTAAAGCCAGACAAAGTGTAAGGAAACCAATCGCCCACGGGTCTTGTAAAAAAGTCGGGCGATCGCTTACTTCCGGAATTACTGGATCGGGCCGATTTGGACGACCGACGTTGGGATTGGGATCTGGCCGATTTGGCGTGTTGGGGGTGGGATTGACCGGATCTGGCCGCCGTCCGACAGCTACTGTGTTTATCTGGGAGGTAGTCGGCTTTGGAGGCTGTGGAGTTGGGGCTGGTGGTGGGGGAGTTACCGGGCCTGGTTGGGTAGGTTGGGGAGGATTGACGGGGGGTGGGGAGATGTAATAAGGCTGGGGTGGAGGTGGCGCAAAGGTAGGATTAGTCAAAGCTTGCAGTGATTGCATGACTTCTCCGGCACCTTGGTAGCGATCGCCTGGTCGATAACTCAACATCCGATCTAGCACTTGTGCCAAGCCATCGCTGACATTGACCCACTTGCGCCAATTCCAAACCAGCTGGACATCATCAAATAATTCTCGTGGTTCTTTGCCAGTTAGCAGCACTATACAAGTCACCGCTAAAGCGTAGAGGTCACTTGAGGGATAAGCACGCCCTGACTGCATTTGTTCGCTGGGGGCGTAACCCAACTTACCCACCGTTGTCGCTATTGGCATTGTTACATTCGGTGAGTGAAACCGGGTTGCCAGTTCCTTCACCACGCCAAAATCGATGAGAACGGGCAGGCGATCGCTTTCTCGCAAAATAATATTGTCCGGCGCAATATCCCGGTGAATAATGCCGAATTTGTGAATGTGCGCCAAGACTGGCAACAAATTCCGCAAAAATTGCAATACTTCCGCCTCCGAGAAGGCGCTACCCTGAGTGCGACGCTCATCCAACAGTGTGCGATAAGTCTTCCCCTCTACATAGTCCTGCACCAAGAACAAGCGCTGGTCTTGCTCAAAAGTAGCCCGGAACTGGGGAATCTGGGGGTGCTGAATTTGATAGAGAGTTGTTGCCTCCCGTTGAAACAGTTCCCTTGCCTTATCCAGCAGGTTAGTCGAATCCGAGGGCGGAATCAACTCCTTGAGGGCGCAGCTTTCATTAAAGCGCCCTTGGTCTTCTGCTAGATAAGTTCGGCCAAACCCCCCCTGACCGAGAACGCCGATCAAGCGGTAGCGGTTTTGCAGAATTGTTCCAATGGGAATTGGTGGTTGCATAAACAGTGACTGGGGACTGGGGAGGAAGGGAGTGGGGATGGGGGATTGGGGGCTGGGAAAATAATATTAACAACTTACCAATCTCACCATTGTTAGTTATAATATCAAGCTGAATTCGAGACTAAGCCCTACGATCTATTGTGCCAAATGCTGCCGCTTACGCTTTTTTGTCAGACGCTGCTCTCACAGCCATAGGTAGCGATCGCGTAAGGCGCACTCGCCGACGCTCGTGTTGTTCAACTTGTTAAATCAAAAGCGTCTTTGCCAATAAAGTTTAGCTTAGTTAGACTGAAGTAAATGAAATCAAATTTCAGTCCAATATCAGCATAAATACGTAGACTCTACAATTTTACAATCTACTTGCTGCTTTTTGCTTGTAGGCTATTCTATGTAAATGGTGTGCCGTTTCCAGCTTAATTGACCAGATAGACCTCAAACATAACAATAGCAAGTTAATTTTTTTTGTTTACAGATTAACTTTTTAGATATTGTGTGACGATTGATTCACACATTTATACCTTATTTACAAAGAAATCATAGAGCGATTTTGAGTGAGAATGATAAGATTGCGATTGAAGTAGCTCTTGAGGGTCTGCTGTGCTCCGTTCTCCAACTTTAACGCTTCAGCCTACACTGCCACCGATTGCGGACAACAACCGTCTGCGACTGTTTTCCGGCTCTGCTAATGTGCCACTATCTCAGGAAGTTGCTCGCTATCTTGGCATGGACTTGGGACCAATGGTTCGCAAGCGGTTTGCTGATGGAGAGCTTTACATTCAAATTCAGGAATCGATTCGGGGATGTGATGTTTACCTAATTCAGCCAACTTGCCAACCAGTGAACGATCACTTGATGGAGTTGTTGATTATGGTTGATGCTTGTCGTAGAGCATCAGCGCGGCAAATAACCGCAGTAATTCCTTACTATGGCTATGCCAGGGCAGACCGCAAAACAGCGGGGCGCGAGTCAATTACCGCCAAGCTGGTTGCGAACCTGATTACTGAGGCTGGAGCCAGCCGCATTCTGGCAATGGATTTACATTCAGCCCAAATTCAGGGCTATTTTGATATTCCATTTGACCATGTTTACGGCTCACCTGTACTGATAGATTATCTGGCAAATAAGCAACTATCCGATCTGGTTGTAGTTTCACCCGATGTGGGTGGTGTGGCTAGAGCTAGAGCATTTGCCAAAAAGCTAAACGATGCGCCGCTGGCAATTATTGATAAGCGTCGGCAGGCGCATAACGTGGCGGAAGTGATGAATCTGATCGGTGATGTCGAGGGTAAAACAGCCGTCTTGGTAGACGACATGATCGATACTGGCGGCACCATCTCTGAAGGCGCTAGGTTATTACGACAAGAGGGCGCGCGTCAGGTATATGCTTGTGCTACCCATGCGGTTTTCTCGCCTCCAGCAATTGATCGCCTTTCGAGTGGTGTATTTGAGGAAGTGATTGTCACAAATACCATCCCGGTTCCTGAGCGCGATCGCTTTCAACAGTTGACGGTACTTTCAGTAGCCAATGTGATAGGTGAAACTATCTGGCGGATTCACGAAGATAGTTCTGTCAGCAGTATGTTCCGCTAAAAAAGGCGCTCAGACTTTGGTCTGGCGCATAAATAAAGCCTGCCGACTCAGGCTTTATTTTAGGGAGTCTGCCTTATCTTCCAGGCTCCGCTTGGGAATGCCGTTATGGTGCCGGAGCCTGATAATTTCATCGAAAGGGGTGTTTTCAAAAGTTAGTTCCCAGGCTGAGTCTGGGAACTAGATCGGGGAACATTCTTTAGTTGCCCTTGCATTTTTACAAGTAATCAAAAAACTGCTCTGGCACTAACCGTAATTCTCCCGATTTAAAGCGGTTAATATCTACCCAAAGTGCTGTTTTTTTCCTATCGCCTTCAGCAAAAGGAATTTGTTCCATCTGATAAAACTTGGGATCGGCAAAATCGCATTCATACAATTGAATAATTTCGTGACCAGGCTTGCCGTTGAACACAAAGATATTTTCCAGACAGCCCAGATAACGAATGTTAGTTAATTCTGCCTGGATTTCTTCTTGAAATTCGCGTTTCAAGGCTATCTCACTGGTTTCTCCAAAGTCAACGCCGCCGCCTAAAGCGCGATAAAAGGTTTCCTGCTTAACGGGGTCATAGCCTTCAGATATAAAGATGCGATCGCCTTTGGCATATCCCCCTTGCGACTTCTCGCCATCTCGAATTAAACCCAGTACCAGCAGCCGAATCTGACCTTCTTTGTGCATCGTTTGTCCTAATTCTCGTCGTAAATAAAAGCAGACCGACTCTCGCTACCTTTAATAGGCCAATCCTCGTTTTCGCCGCCAATGTACAGGCGTTCCAGAGTTACGTATTCGTTGCTTAACTGTTTGAGTGCGTTAATCACGATATCAAGCGCGATCGCATCACTCGTTCCCAAATCAAACCAGCATCTCGCCCAATTCCCCTCATACTCAAATTCGCCCATATTGTGCATGAGCGAAACCATACTATTTTCAGCCGCGTCAGTGTCATAATCCATATAGCTGATATCCAAACCAGTATCCTGAACCTGGATATTTTCAGCATTAAAACCTCCCAGTTTTCCCAAGAAAAACCAGGAGTTAAACACTTCTTCAACGTACTGCTTTTCCATTTGAGAAGGAGTTATGCTGAACTCCAGCCAAATCCACAGGTCAAAAGGATTATACTCGCGAAAAATTACGTGCATTGTTTTAAACTATCTATTCTAGGGGTGGCATTTTTGCAGGGCCCCAACTACCACTTGCATCCCTAATTTTATCTCGCATCCCATCGCAATCCCGTTCTTTACTATCAACGCTTTTTTGGTTTTTGCACTGCTCATAGAACATTTGTGCTACAAGGGTTTTGGGAAGTTGATTAGGTTTTGCTAAAGCGGCGTTGAAATCCTTCTTAGCTTCATTGAAAAGAGATTGGTCTTTTTGCTTCTTGCCTTTCGCGACTAAGATTTGAGCTTTTAAATAGTGTACCTCTGGATTGTTGGGCGTTACTGCCAAAGCGCGATTTACATATTCCAGCGCCTTGTCGTAGTCTTTCAAATCCCGGTGTCCAACTGCAATCCCACGATAAGCCAAATAAGAGGGGCCTGCTTTTTCTAAGCGTTCAATTGCTTGCTTGGGATTAGAAAATGGTAAATTGACAGCCATCATCAAATCCATATACCCCTTAAGTAAGTTGAGTTCTGCGTCGTCAGAACCTACTTTTTCCGCCTTATCCAGATATGTGAATACCTCCTGCAACTTATTCAAAGCTTGAGAACCGCCTTTGATGGGATCGTTATTGACAAGACTAAGGTTATATGCACCCTGTAAGAAATGCCCAACTGCTGTGTATAAATTGCCACGCAAAGGATTTCTGGTAGTTAGCTGTTCAGCCGTTTTGAGAGTTTTCTCAGCGTAAGTGTTAACGCTATTCCAGTCCTGCTCAGTGTAAGCTAAAGATGCCCGCATTGCGTAGACGAGCGGTTCATTAGGTTCACTAGATTCCGCTTGTTGTAGGTAAAGCTTTGCTTGTGGATAGTTCCCCGTCTCAAAGATAGCCTTGAAAGCAGCTTCAGTCTGGTTTCCAATCTGCCCTGAGTTGCTGGAACGGAAGGGATCGCCAGCTAGAGTAGGGGTAGGGAATAAACTGAGTGCAGTCAAGGAAGCACTAGCGATCGCGCCAACAATCCGCAATTGTACAGAAAACCGAGCCATGATCGTCATCCTCACTAAACCATTAGCTTGAGTGAATGCTGTCTCTAATTTTCAATGCTATCTAACAACACCGTAAGATACGCTGCTGTGATACCTGAACATTCTGAGACAAGCAGTGTATAATTAGTCACCCTTTAACAAAAAGAGCGATCCAACAGTTTGACGCTATTAATAATTTCAGGTTCCAGAAAAATTCGGTTAGTTTGTTCGTCAGTGGCAAATCCGTTGTCCGAAAAACAGGTTTCTAGATGCAGTTTTTTTATTCCCACTTATTTTAAGTAAAAATTAAAGCAGGCTAATTCGCTTAGGATGATGCCCTTACAAGTTTGGCAATTTTTTCTTTTCTACTCCCAGAATTGATGCTCTATCTCAAAAACCTGACTTATCACCCCCCCGCTACCCCAACTGCTATCCTGAATTCCATTAATTTAGAACTAGCGCCAAACGGCCTTGGTCTTGTGATTGGGCCAAGTGGATCTGGCAAAAGCACATTTTTGGAAATTTTGGCAGGTCTGGCAGAAAAAACCGATGGCGGTGTTTTCTGGCGAGACCAGGAACTCACTCCCGAACACCTGCAACAGCTGGCAGGATTGGTATTTCAGTTTCCGGAGCGGCATTTCTGCGGTGGTACGATTTTAGAGGAACTGCGGCTGGGTCATCCAGAGTTGGGAGCTGAAAAAGTCAAGGCAGCTCTTTGTGAAGTAAGTTTAGATCATCTGTCGCTTTCCACGTCACCGCATTCTCTGAGCGGGGGTCAGCAGCGCCGCCTTGCTCTAGCAGTACAGCTGATTCGCCAACCACATTTACTTTTGTTGGATGAACCAACAGCGGGGCTAGATTGGTCAATGCGGCTTCAGTTGGTGAAGTTATTAGGTAAACTAAAAACTCATTGGACGTTGTTGGTGGTCACTCACGATGCAAGTGACTTATTAGCGATCGCTGACCAATGCTGGACAATCGATCGTGGAGAATTACAATCGGTAGACCCCGGGACGCTAGGATCTAAAATCGAAGCAGTCATTAGTCATTAGTCAGCACCAATAACTAATGACCATAGAAAAATGAGCGATATCGAAATGCCAATACTGCCTGAGATGGCTGATGTATGGCAGCAAACACTGGGTTGGCAACCTGATAGTGAACAGCAAAAGCTATTTCAGCAGCTTTATGAGTTGATTTTGGCAGGGAACCGCCAGCTGAACTTAACCAGGATTACGTCACCGGAGGAGTTCTGGGAAAAACACCTGTGGGATTCTCTGCGGGGAATTTTTAGCCAGAAATCTGAAAAAATTGCTGGTTTATCTGGCAAAGCGATCGATATTGGAACTGGGGCAGGATTTCCGGGAATTCCGATAGCGATCGCTTTCCCTAATTACACTGTCAGCTTACTCGATGCCACCCGTAAAAAAATCGCCTTTCTGGAAAATACGACCTCAGAGCTGGGTCTGACAAATGTCAATACAATTACTGGTAGAGCTGAAGAAATCGGTCAATATCCTTCTGACCGAAATGCTTACAACCTCGCTCTAATCAGGGCAGTAGCTGAGCCTTCTGTCTGTGCCGAGTATGCGCTACCATTGCTGAAACGCGGCGGGTTAGCCATCCTCTATCGCGGACAGTGGACAACTGAGGAAAACGATACCCTACAACCAGCCCTAGAAAAATTAGGCGGCATTGTTGAATCCATCGAGGAATTTACTACTCCTTGTAGTGGAAGCATTCGTCACTGTCTTTACCTCCGGAAAGTGGCACCCACACCGAGAGAATTTCCCCGTGCTGTTGGTGTGCCTGCCCAAAAGCCACTGTAAATAATTATGCTTGTTACCAGGCTCAGCTTGAGAACGAGAAACAGGAGAAGTTTATGAGCATTGAGTGGGGCAAGTCAACCAATAAGGGAACTGCCATGCTAAAACTGGCTCATCAGTTTCACAGCGAAGCGATTTTAAAGGATGAGTACGTCGGCTGGTTTTTTGATGAATCGATAGTAAGCTCTCTTCAAGAGAATCCTCTGAATGTTGATTCCGCAAAAGATGATGCGGAAAGATTTCAGCAGATTGCTTACTGGTACACGATTCTCAGAGAAAAGCATGGTGATGAAGCGATTGAAGATGCGATCGCGTCAGGATGTAAACAGCTTATCCTTCTAGGAGCAGGTTACGACACGAGATTTTTCCGCCTTCCTTGTGTGAGAGAGAATTCTATTGTCACCTTTGAAGTCGATCTACCGCAGACAATTGATGATAAAAAGAGATACTTGATTGAAAGATTAGGCAATATTCCTCCAGGGTTGTCACACATTCCTCTAGATTTCAATCAAGACAATCTCAGCAGTATTTTTCAGTATGGTTTTGACAAAACAATTCCTACTGCTTATATCTGGCAAGGAGTTAGCTACTATTTGCCCAAAGAGAGTGTTTCCAATTTCCTCGACTTCATCAAAGCGCAAATGGCACCAGGTTCAGTTTTCGTCTTTGACTGTTGTTCACCACTAATGACTTTCAAAAACGATTTAGTTCCAGGTATAGCTTCCAGCATTGATAAACTCAGTGAAATCGGTGAGCCATATCTATTTGGTATGTATAGCAATGAGATGGAAGCATGGCTGAGAGAAAAAAGCTTATCTGACATTCAAATTTTGCAGCAAGATGACTTGGAAGCGAAGTTTCTCCACAAGCGGACGTTACCAAATAATATGTGGTATGTAGTGACTGCTAAACTTCCTCGTTCCTAGGCTCAACTTCCCTCGTAAGACAGAAAATATCAGGCACCGTGCTTACGCGCCGCTTCGCTAACAAAATCAGCATTCCCAGTCAGAGACTGGGAACGAGAAATACTACTGAGTATTAGGAATCACCCTGCCGCAGGGATAAGTTGCTACAGGTTGCTCACCAGAAGCACTCTCAGCAACAGCAGCCGGGATGTCTTCAATTGGCTGGGTTTTTGCCGCCAGATAATCTGTACGCAATTTATCCAACATTTCTTCCCGCCTGTCATACAACCGCTTTAAAGCGCGAGGCTGGCACTGGTTCATCACGTAGGCAGTGATAATCGGTAGGGCAATGGTGCTGTCGGTGTAACAGACAATCGTGCTGGGTAACTCTTCCGGATCAATTTTGCCCCAGCTGACGGCTTCGCTTGGGGTAGCACCAGACAAACCACCTGTATCTGGACGAGCATCGGTGACTTGAACGAAGTAGTCGTGACCTCGTTCTTCTAATCCCAGCACTTCGTGAAGTTGCGGTTGGGTTTGCAGCAGGAAGTTTTTCGGGCTACCGCCGCCAATGATGACAGCAGCGCTTTTACCTTCTACATCTGGGTTGCCAGTTTCACGGGCGCAGTATGCGATCGCAGCTGTCTCGTTCACGTCTAGGGATGGATCTATTATTAATTTTGACCCTTCCAGCGACAAAGCCGCGACGTTCATCCCAATCGAACTATCTCCGGGGGAAGAAGTATAAATGGGAACGCCACACTCATAAGCAGTCGCTAACAAACTAGAATTTTTTACCCCAACTTGCTTTTCTACTTCCCGAACATATTTGCCTAGCAAGTAGTGAAATTCGGCAGTTCCCATCCGCTTCTGGAACGGTTCGGCTTGCAGAATCTTGCGGATGAAGGCATCGGTTTCGAGCAACACGTCGTAGCCAAAAACGATGTCATAAATGCGAATGGTGCCTTCCTCGCGCAACTTGACATCATCAACAAACGGATTACCTGTATAAAGGTCAAAACCCAAACCAAAGTGCATATCGTGGTAAAGATTAGCACCCGTGCTGATCATCCAGTCAATAAAGCCGTGGCGGATCAGTGGTGCTAAAATTCCTACTCCCATCCCAGTTGGTGTCATAGCACCGGATAGGCTAACTCCGACTGTGACACCTTCTTGTAATACCTCGCGACTCAACAGGTGACACATTTCTCGCAGACGAGCGGAGTTGTAGGCACTGAAGTAATTATCAACTAGATCCACGACGTTAATCGTCCCTGGCATAGGCGCGGGTGCGATTTTGTTACCCGATTTGGACATTTTTATACTCGCAAAAGAATGAACGCCATTGTCAATATAACCAGCGATGGTGGAGGAGATACCCAGCTGGAGTAGCAACAGTAAAGAGGATTGAAGAAGCGATCGCTATTCTGCCTGTAAAATTTCATTGATAGCAGCACGATAAGAATTGTAGGCTGATTCCCCAAAGCATACAAAAATCACCTGTTCGACTGAGGCATTCCCCTCCAGAAACTTTTTTACCTCACTCACAGCAATTCGGGCGGCGCGTTCTATCGGGAACCCATAGACACCCGTGCTGATAGCAGGAAAAGCGATGCTGCGTATCTCGTATTGCTTTGCTATAGCTAGACAACTGCGATAACAACTAGCTAAAAGCTCATCCTCCTGATAGTTGCCTCCCTGCCAAATAGGGCCGACTGTATGAATTACCCATTTAGCAGGAAGATTATAACCCTTGGTAATCTTTGCCTGACCTGTGGCGCAGCCCTTGAGCTGGCGACATTCTACCAACAATTCTGGCCCAGCAGCTCGGTGAATTGCCCCATCGACACCGCCGCCACCGAGTAAAGAGGTATTCGCCGCATTAGCGATCGCATCTACCTTTTGCTGGGTAATATCACCTTGAATGACAGCTATTTTGCCTAAATTCATGGAATTTGTAAATTTAAAGCTATATGATTGGGCTAACATTTCAATTTTGCCTGGATTTAGCTTATTTGTTGCATTTGCCACACTCCAATTGTTGTGTAGACCATAAAAACGGCATAGGACAGCTTAGCGCATAGCAGCGATTCACGAAAATGGCATCTAGCATAAGTATGGGGATCACCGCAATTCGCTAAATCTAAAAATTTTGTAGACTAGGAAAAGGCAATTATCATGCCTTAAATCCGGAGAAAAATTAAGTATCTCTCAAGACACTATGACCAACAATATTTCCTCTAATACATCTAGCGTTACATCATCACCTCAGCCTCAAACCAATCAACGTTGGCCTACTTTTTTGGAAATGTTGCAGCGACTGCATCAGGAGGGTATATATATTCATCCCGAACATCTAGCAGAATTTTTACTTTTCCACGGACTCCCTGTTAACCTTTGTTATGTACCTAAACATTTGAAGAGCAAAGCTGCTTTCATTAACAAGAACTACCACGGGGATATGGCTGATATAATTGAAGAACCTGATGATGTTGCTTCTCAGTTTCCCTGGTTGAATCAGAATTAAAGACGGAAATTCGTAAATTAAAAAGTTAGCATTTTCAATTTGCTATTGGCAAAGCAACGCGCACGATAGTTTTCTCCTGGGGAATACTATCAACTTCTAATTCTCCACCGTGCAGCTCGATTAAGTGTTTAGCAATTAGCAGCCCTAAGCCAGGCCCTTGCTGCGACGAAAGTTTGCGCTCAAATCGCATATAAGCTCCCATCATCGCAATTTGTTCTACTGTCATTCCCTTGCCATAGTCAGTTATAAACAGCACAAAAGTGCTATTTTCATACTTACTAGCGACGCGAATCTTACTTCTGGGAGAGGAAAACTTACAGGCATTGTCTACCAGTTCTTCAACAATTTTTTGCAGTTTTTTCTGAGAAATGGAGACAGATGCATCTTGCAGGTCTAATACTAAATCCATTTCTCTACCAGCTTGCTTAGCTTTTTGAGTTGCTGCGTCTATTATGGCGTTTTTAGCGGAATCAGTGCGGCTATTTTGTCGTAACGCTTCTATTTGCTCTGGATCGGTTCCAATTAGTTCTAGTTGAGCGTACAGTAAAAAATTCTGAACTAATTTAGATAAACGTTCCGCAGAGGTACGAATATCACCTGCTATTTCTAGGATTTCTTGCGGTTCTAGGTCGTTGGCTTCATCAATTAGTAATTGCGAACCGCACAAGATTCCATTAAGGGGTGTATGAAGTTCGTGGGGAAGGGTAAGGGTGATATTGGTACGTAAATTATTGAGTTGCTGTTGCGATTGTCGGTTAACTGCTGCCTGTTTTTCCAAACGTGTAGCAATCGCTCTCAATAACTCGCCTCTAGTAAACGGCTTGGCGAGGTAGTCGTCTGCACCCAATTCCATCCCTTGACGCAAATCAGTTTTAGCAGCTTTGGCTGTGAGAAAAATGAAGGGAATTGTCGCTGTCACAGCGTTAGATCGTAGCGCCGTCAATACACCATAACCATCGAGTTTTGGCATCCGCGCATCCGAGATAATCAAATCTGGGAGTTGTTCAGTAGCCAACTGCAACCCTATCTGACCATTTTCCGCAGCAAGAGCGTTGTAACCCTCTGCCTTCAACAACTCCAGAATGTTCTCTCTGATTGATGTCTCGTCTTCAATTACCAAAATCTTTGTCATAACCTAACAGCCGGAGAGCCTGTCGTTGTGATGCCCGCGCTACAGTTTACAATGAATGAGAATTGCTTTAGTGGCTTTGATTATTTTCGCTGTGGAATCAATGTTTGTGTTTAGCATATTGTGGCAACTTACTCTTGCGCGCAAAAGCTGAAAGCCGACTGCTAACTGGTAGCGTGACTGTAAAGTTAGTACCTACTCCCAGTTGACTGTCTACCGTAATCTCTCCAGAGTGCAGCTCCACACATTTTTTCACAATTGCCAATCCAAGTCCAGTTCCGGGGATGTTGCCAACATTTGCGGCTCGATGGAATGACTCAAACAGGCACTGGCGATCTTGCTCTGGAATACCAATGCCTTTATCTTCAATTTTAAAGGTTATTCTTCCTTTTTTATGGAAGATTTCTAATTTAACTTCGCTACCTTCCTGTGAATATTTTATAGCGTTTGAAAGCAAATTTGTCAGAATATGGCGTAGCAGCTTATCATCAAGGTAATAATAGGTGTGTTGGCAGTGATTAATAAAGTTGATCGGGTGCGGATTACCTTCGGTTGGCTGTAACTCTCCTACTAATTCCAAACAAAATTGTTCTAAATTCACAGGTGAAGGTTTGAAATATAAACTTCCTGTTTCAGCTTTTCCAATGGTTAGCACATCATCTAGCAATCTAATCATCCGGTTAACAGATGATTGAATGCGATCGTAGTGGACGATTTTTTTCTCTTCAGTCCAGTTGTGGCTGTAATGTTCTAATAATTCGGCAGAAGAGAGGATGGTACTAAGGGGAGTACGGAATTCATGGGAGGTCATAGAAATAAAGCGAGATTTGAGTTTGCCAAGTTCTTTTTCCCGCTCTAGGGATGCCCGCAGTTCTTCTTCTAATATCTTGCGTTGGGTGATATCAATGCCTACTGTAACAGCAGCTTGGTTCTGATTATACTTTTGAGCTACAATTAGATAACTCCGAGCGCTGCCATTAATTTGTGCGATCGCTTCTTGGCAAGTAGTTTGGGCTGGAGATTTAAAAAAATCTTCTATCAATTCAGTAAACTGGTTGCTGCTGTCAAAACATCCAACTTTCTGACCGATAAATTCTTCTGGTGATAAGTTAAATGATTCTGCTAAATGCTGGTTGACTCCCAAATAGTGTAAATCTGAACCAATCCAAGAAACAAATCCTGGTACGGCATCTAAAACAGCTAAAAGTTGGTTTTTTGCTTCTTGCAGCGCTATTCCCATCTGCTTATAAGCTGCCATCGTTATCTCATGCAGCTCTGACTGTGCCATCAAAAGTTGATGTACATCCAATAGTTTATAGACACCTGGTGCGGTTTGAACGATAATTGGTTCATAAATTAATTCAGGCGATCGCTTCAAAGATTCCCGCACTGCTGCTGTAATCGAAGAGTAGGAGGGAAAAACTAAAATTTGGGTATGGCTAAATTGATACAGCGATTCGCTAAAAGGCGAAGCTGGAATTTCACGCAAAGGTCGTTTGGCAAACAATTCCAAGCTGTAGCGGCGGCTGATGTATTCAAAAAACCGTCGTCGGGAAATCATGCCAACAAGCTGATTCCGCTCCATTACAATTAAACCCGGTAGCAGCGGATTTTCCTCAAATAGCTTGATAACGTCTTCTGTGGTGCAATCAAACTCGATACAAGCTTCGTAGAGGTTTAATCCTTGTAATGTTGATTCTAGATTAAGTTTTTTTGCGCTTTTTTCAGATTTCATTGACAAACTTAAAATCATACGGGTATGCACTTAAATGAAGCCGACACCAGTTCAGCTTAGTTAAAGATTATCAAAAAGGGGTGACGCCCCTCATAACAGAGACACAGATTAGTGATAAAAGCTGGGAGAAGAAAGATTTTCATGATTTGTTGAGTGAATTTCAGACAATCCGACTAGAGAAATTACCATTAAGCGTAATGTTTCCTCTAGCTGTATCCTGCTTAGCCTGATAATTTCATGGTAATAAAAACAATTTTTATTAATTTATTGTAAGTAGTAATTAATCAAAAAATAGTAATGTTTTCATAAAGATTAGATAGTTTATATAAATTTTGTTTTAACAAAGTTGCTAAACTAAGGTAAATTTTAAAAAATGTAATAGTTGTTTCTGTAAAGGTTTTATGAAAACTGATAGCCAGACTGACTTGAATGAAAACTTAGAAGTTGATGACTCCCTGGAAAGTACAGCATCATCGCTAACTCAAGAGCAGTATCAGCGGAAAATGCAGCGGCGCAAAGAAGTTCAAGATCAACGGGTGGCAAAAGCCTCCCAGGAAAAAGGCTTAATAATCGTCAATACGGGGAATGGTAAGGGGAAAACTACTGCTGCTTTGGGGATGGTGTTGCGATCGCTAGGTCATGGCTATCGGGTAGCAATCGTACAATTTATCAAAGGAGCCTGGGAACCCGCAGAGAAGGCTGTGTTTAGTCGCTATTCAGATCAGCTAGAGTTCCATGCAATGGGCGAAGGCTTCACCTGGGAAACCCAAGACAAAGAGCGAGATATCCAGAAAGCGCACGCTGCTTGGGAAACTGGATTAAACTTTATCCGCAACCCTGACTTTAAGTTGGTGTTGTTAGATGAAATTAACGTGGCGCTGAAACTTGGCTTCTTGAGTGTGGAGGAAGTGCTAGCGGGGTTGCAAGAGAAGCCAACCCAGTCTCATGTTATTCTCACAGGCAGAGGTGCGCCAGCTCCCCTAATTGAGCGAGCTGACTTAGTAACTGAAATGACTCTCGTCAAGCATCCGTTCCGGGAACAGGGTGTTAAGGCGCAACCGGGAATCGAATTCTAAAAGTTATGAGTTATGAGTTATTAATTGAAAACTCATAACTCATCATTTTCTTCATCACATATCGTCAACGCCTCTGGTTTACAGCGTTTGATCTTAACCTTGATTCCCTGAGCTTTCTCCTTGTGAATATCTTCAATATATCCGGGGCAGGCTGCCGCGGCTTGAGCAGAGTTATCGAAAGGGCCAAAATAGTAGATGCAGCGAGGCTCGGTAGTAGCAATTTCTACCCACCAAGCCATACGAAACCCTTGCACGACACCTGTCAAGACTTCTCTGACGATGTTGAGAAATGCCATAAAAAGTGATGATAAAACGATTAGGTACTGGATAAACTAGCGGGACACAAGGAGATTATCCGGATGAAGCGATCGCAATTTTGCTCATATGGATACACTTACGTGGTTTCAGCGGTGCGGTTTTCTGATTCTGCCTTAGTCTAATACTAATCTTCTTTTTGATGCCACACATCAGATTCCCCCTGCCCTTTTCATAAGGGACTCAATTAAGACAATTTCGCGTAGGGTGCTGTTATGCGATCGCTCAGATAACCTAGTTAAATTTAGCTGCTTATTCTCATCAACAATACTCGCCATCTGCAAAAATTTTAAAATAATTGTAGATAGTGACAAGTAACAACATCAGCTATTACAAATAGCCAATAGCTAATCGTCTGAAAGTACCAAAAAATTGAAATCGCTATGCTTTCAATCGTTATATCTGTTGCTAATTAGATGGGCTTAATTATTTGTAGAATGGATATAACAAGGCGAACGCTAGGCATTAAAACTGTGTCAATGTTTGGTAAAGTTCCAAAACCCCAATTTTCATTAAAAATTTATTTAATAGTACAATACTAGGGTAATTTTAAATTTAAAAAATTATCTTGAATAAAGATAAGGATAAATCGTAATATTCGATAAAGATAAATAATTAAATAAAAAGTTAACAATGCGTCTTTAGGAAGGTGATAGGCAGTAGAAAAAACTGCTAGAAGAAGTGAAGAATTTAAGGTAAAAATATGAGTAGCCTCTATTCCTCCATATTAAAAACCAGCAAACATAGGAAAACTGAGATGAATGTAAACATATTTAGCCAACAGATAGAAGACATACACTTGCGTCTAGCTGATCTGTATGAAGGCGCGATCGCATTGGAACCGTTGCGGCAAACAGAGCTATTGCCGACGGCATTCAAAGAGTTAGGCATCGCGTCGGAAGAGTTGCAAGTAGCTGTAGAGACACTACGCCAGCAGAATGAGGAACTGGCAGGCGTACAACAGGAGTTAGAAGCGGAACGCCAGCGCTACCAGGAACTGTTTGAGTTCGCACCGCAGGGTTACTTAATAACTGATGCAGAAGGAACAATTAGAGAAGCCAACCGCGCTGCTGCGGCGCTGCTCAACGTGTCTCACGAGTTTCTAGTAGGCAAACCCCTGACTGTTTTCATCACTCAACAAGAGCGCCGAGACTTCCGCCATCAACTCAACCAACTGTCCGAGCCGCAGCAAGTGCGTGAATGGGAAGTACGTATACAGCCGCGCCATAAAGAGATTTTTGATGCGGCTGTGACAGTAGCTCTGAGTTTCAATAAAAAGGGCAATTCAGCCACATTGCGCTGGATGATTCGCGATATCACTGCCAGCAAGCTGGCGAATGGCGTATTAAGAAAGGATGACTACGACAACAAAAGCGATCGCGTCGTGCATCGTTATTCTAGAGGGGAAATCGTCCCCCTCGACCCTCAAAAGCTTTGGCTAGTTTGTCAGGGTTTAGTAAGGTTGACTACGATGGGTGAAAATTGCGAAGAGGTGCTTGTAGGATTAGCTGGCCCCTCAATGCTTTTTGGTTCTTGTTTGACTACTCTACACACCTATCAAGCTACAGCTCTATCGGACGTGGAGTTAGTTACCATTTCTTTAGCAGAAATAGCAGCCTCCCCAACTCTAGCGCAGAGCATTTTACCAAAAATTAATCGACGGCTACAGCAGACAGAATCACTTTTAGCTATTTCTGGACAACGACGATTGCAAGATCGCTTACAGAATTTATTGTTGCTGCTGAAACAGGAAATTGGCGAACCCGTAGCGCAAGGAACTCGCCTGAGTGTTCGTCTGACTCATCAAGACCTTGCCAACGCCTGCGGTGTTACTAGAGTGACAATCACGCGCTTGCTTGGAAAGTTACAGCAAGAAGAAAAGATTGTTTTTGACTCCAAGTATCACATTATTTTGGTAAACAAAGATTCTTAGTCGAATGGCACTGACTTAAGAGCCGTGAAATTTATTTCACTTCTCAAAGCTCAAACCCCTTGAAACCAGTTCAAGTGGATATAAAGGAAGCGCAGGCTGAAGTCAGTTGTCAATAAGCGTAGGTTGGGGGTGTGCGCCTCGCTTAACCAATCTATAACAATCCTGTTTAAGTTGTGAACGAGTATTCGCCCTAGTGTAGGGACACGGCAGTGCCGTGTCCCTACAGGGTTTCATGAATCATTTAGGATTGCTATATGACTGCTGATTTTCAATGCCAATAGCATCAGAGAAGGAAGCTAATTCTTTCTCTTCTAATTTTTGCCGTAGTCCTTCCAGAATGCGACGCACCATCCAAGGGCCTTCGTAAATCCAGCCAGTGTAAACTTGCAGTAGACTAGCACCTGCGACGATTTTCTCCCAGGCGTCTTGGGCGGTGAAAATGCCACCGACACCGATAATAGGTAATTTGCCTTTGGTTTCCTGATAAATAAAGCGAATCACCTGAGTAGAACGCTGTTTCACTGGTGCGCCGCTGATCCCGCCAGCTTCTTCGCTAACTGGTTTACCTGTCGAGGTAACTGTTTGGGTTTTGAGATTATCCCGACTGATGGTAGTGTTAGTGGCAATAATCCCCGCCAAATGGTAGTTTTGAGCTAGTTCGATGACCGAAGCGATCGCTTCCCATTCCAAATCTGGTGCAATCTTCACTAATATAGGTTTTTCTCCCTGGTTTTCTTGTTGCAGGGCATCCAAAATCAGACTCAGCTGCTCTTTTGATTGGAGACTTCGTAAACCTGGAGTATTCGGAGAACTTACGTTAACTACAAAGTAATCGCCGCAATCCTTCAAGAGTCGAAAACTACCAAGATAATCAGCCGCAGCAGACTCTAATGGCGTTATCTTAGATTTACCTAGATTAATGCCAAGGGGAATGGGGAATTGGGAATTGGAATGACCAAGAGCTTCTAGCCTAGCTGCCATCGCAGCTGCTCCTTGATTATTAAATCCCATCCGGTTGAGGGCGGCTTTGTCTTCGGCCAAGCGAAACAGGCGAGGACGGGGGTTTCCCGGTTGCGAGTGCAACGTCACAGTGCCGAGTTCCGCAAAGCCAAAGCCGAGATGCTGCCAAATCTTAGCAGCAACGCCATCTTTATCAAACCCAGCTGCCAAACCAACTGGATTAGGGAATTTTAGCCCAAAGAGAGTTTGCTCAAGGCGAGAATCTTGGAGACAGTAGGTTTGCTGGAGTTGAGAGAGAATCCAACTACTAGGGGGGCGATGCGATCGCGCTAAGGCACTAAACATCTGTAAAGTTTGCTGATGCAGCCATTCTGGATCGGCTTTCAACCCAGAAAATAAAACCGGACGAATAGCGGCTTGATATATATCCACTTTCTTTAATCCAAAAGCTGGTTACTGGTCAAAAAAATTAAACCTTAAAAATGCTAATTAAAAATGGATAATAACCGAATTTATCTCTTATTTTAAAATTTTAATTCATTAATACCACTTGATATTATGCCTACAATACTTCAATTTCTGAAACAAACTACTCGTAGAGATGCCATATATCACGTCTCTACAATCCAAAATCCAAAATTTTTGTAGCCAAAATGGTATAAAGGCAGCATCGTAGTTAAATAACATGGGTCATCAGCAAAGTCCAGCAGACTACGAAAATCAAATCGTTGCCTTGGGGCGCGTTCTTCAGACCCTGCGGGAAGAGGAGAATGTTGACGTTCTCATCGAAACCACCCTGAATTATCTTGTCTCAGAGTTTGAATATCGCCTGATTTGGATTAGTCTTTACGATAAATTAGATCACCGTTTGTTTGGCAAAGGAGGGATCACCCCTACTGGCGACACCAAATTTCTGAAAAATAAGTTTACCCTCACCCCAGGCGACCTTTTAGAACAGGTAGTGATCCAACAGCGACCAGTGAGTGTGCCGAATTTGAGCGAAGAAGTGCGGGCTGGAGAATGGCGGCGGGCGGCGCAAGAATTTGGGGTTCAGGGAGCGCTTTTTTTCCCCTTGCGCTGCAAAGACCGTTGTTATGGCGTTGTACTGCTGGGGTCACACGTATGGGGTGGTTCTCAAAGCGCTGGCGAAAAAGCCCAGATGTCACTATTGTTCGGAGGATTAGCTACTGCACTTTATCAGATAGAACTAGATTGGCAGCATTCCTCTACCAAGCGCCCCGACCAACCGCTGTTCCAAGTGATAGACCAGATGGCCCGGTTTCCCACGATGCAGCAACGCTTGGAAGCGGTAGTAGCCATGACTCAGCAATTCGTTGCACCAACGCGCACCAGCATCTATTGGTATTCGCCAGAGAGACGCTATTTTTGGCACCGGGTGGGCAATCGCCACACCTCTAAGGGACTAACAAACCCGTTAACCAGTGCTGCTGCTGGCATCACTTTACAAGAAGTTAGCGAATTTTATCAAGCTCTGAATGAAAATAGGTTAATTGCGATTGGTGCTGGCAGAAGCCCTCTGAAAGCCGAAGTGACAGGACAGTTGCTTTCTAGACTGCGGGCAAGGTCTTTACTGGCAGCGCCAATTTTGGTGCAGCAAGAACTGGTGGGATTTCTGGCTGTAGAAGGCAATGAAGCCCGGATTTGGGAAGAGGCGGAAAAAAACTATATCCGCGCTGCTGCCCAGTTGATCGCCCTGGGAGCGGGCAGTGAGGAGATAGAAACAACACTGGTCTCAACTCAACAGGATGCCCAACTGGTTGCTGAGTGCGCCCGCGCGATCGCAGATAATACTGATGCGGATAAAGCCTTAGATCAGTGCGCTCAGTTGCTGCTAAACCGATTGGGTGTGGAACGTTTTTTGATAGTGCAGGGATTGGAGACTGGCGACTGGCGACTGGGGGCTGGGAACCAAGAAGGAAAAGAAAGCTTTCCTCAAGCCGCCCCATCTTCAAATCCCCAATCATCAAGTCCCTACACAATTGTTTACCAGCGCCAGCCGCTTAACAGAAGACCGCTGACGACAGGCTTAATCCGCCTTACAGATGCCCAGCAGCAGTTATTTGAGCAAAGCGAGTCATCTGTAGTGGCGATAGAAGATTGGGAACAAGACCAGCGACTTTTAAGTTGGAAGGAAAGCTTGGGGGTTGTGGGCGTGCGATCGCTTTTAATATGCCCTATTGTGCAAGATGCGGATACTTCTTTTTCCTGTTTTCTAGTTATTTGCCACAGCACCCCCCGAACTTGGAGTCAAACTGAGCGATCCTTAGTAGGCATCGTCAGCCAACAGTTAAGTGTGGCAGTACGCACCTTCAACCTGAGAACCCTCACTAAACTCTCAGAGTCAGCGCAACTTCACCTCCACAACGGTTTGCAAATGCTTTTGTCGGCATCGTCAGACCAAGCACAAAGCGATCGCGCCTTGGTACAATTCCTCTCTGAGATGCTGGAATGTCCCTTAGCTATGCTTCTGGACTGGGAAGGCACAACGGAACGCCACAAAACCGGGAAGGTCGCGGCGGCGGTAATGGCTAATCCTCGTTTTGCCCTTTCCCCAGGACTGTCGGTACCACCAACGGATCTCCTAATTCAGGAAGCCTTAGCTACGGATGGTCTTGTCGAAAAACGCGGCACCCAAATCCCAACTTCTTCTCGGCAATGGCTGAGTAGTCCCGGCATCGGCTGTCTGTTAATTATGGCTCTGCCGGATTTTGCAAAGCAACCGAATTTAGATTTTGGATTGTCGGAAGACGATTCTAATCCAAAATCGAAGATCCAAAATCCCAAATTGGCTGGTTTCATCATACTTGCAGACGATCGGGGGCGCGAGTGGTCTAAGCACTTTCTACCAGTTTTAGAAACTCTGGTGCGACAGTTCGCCCGAATTCGCCGCTATAACTTGTTGAGTGCAACTCTACACCAAGAGGTAAGAAACTTAGAACAGCTCAACTGGTATAAACATCGCTGCTTGGAAAGCCTGCATCAGGCTACCACTGACCGCATCAACCGCCTAAATGAACTAGAATCACCCGCTAAGGGGAATCAGCCAGATAAGTCTTTAGTACGGATGCACTCGACGCAACTGCTGCGGGAATTAGAGAATATCCTGACAGAATTCACGCCACTCCTGCAAGAGGAGCAGTGGCAGCTGCGACAACATCTGACGAGGGTGACGCTAACAAGTGTGTTGAAGCGATCGCTTTTGCTCTTAGCACCCCTGTATCATGAACGACAACTCCAAGTGCGTTCTGGGGGTGCTAGTAGCAACCAGGACGTTTATGCTGACCCACTCAAACTCGAATGTGTCCTCTGCGAAATTCTCAGCGTCGCGGGTCGTCTGGCCCCAGTTGGTAGCCGGATAAATATCAAGACTGAAGTTAAAAGTGCCAACGAGCAAAGTCTTTTCCCATCGTCTGATACCTCTGGTCATGCGGCTCGACCGGGTAGCCTCACCCCGCCTCTACTAGAATTATTAATTACCAATTCCGAAACCTTTAACTTTAAGGTACTCGCAGCGCCCAAATTACCTGCTCTAAAAATTTGCCAACGCTTTGTCCGTTCCTTTGGCGGCAACCTCCAATTCTACCAAATGGAAGGAAACCGCTACTTAACCCGCTTGTTACTGCCAACGACTATCAAATCCTAATTACCGATTAATAAGAGAACCCCACTCCCAACTTTGGTTGGCTGTTCCCGTGGGGTTCTCTTGTTCCGACTTTCTGACTGAGAACCGCTATATTTAAACTGCTTGCGGCTGAGCTTGGGGTTGGAACTGGAAGAGGGAGTATACCACATTTCTGCGGATATCCGTCATCATGTCCAAGAACATTTCATAACCTTCCTGCTTGTACTCAATCAGGGGGTCTTTTTGCCCGTAGCCGCGCAAACCCACCGACTCGCGGAGAGCATCCATTCCTTGCAAGTGTTCCCGCCAGAGGGTATCAATCTGTTGCAAAATAAAGAACCGCTCTGCCTGTCGCATCAAACCCGGCTGAATTTGATCTACATTCGATTCCTTGAGATCGTAGGCTTTTCGCACTTCTTCATGCAAGAAAGTTTTGATTTCCCCTACACCCATATCATCTAGATGAGATGGCTCTAGGTCTGCCAAAAGATTGACAAATTCCTTAACTTTTGCCACCAGACTGTTTAAATCCCACTCTTCCGAAGGTAATTCCGGGTTGACATAGGCATCCACAATATCATCCATCGTGCGCTCAGCATACTGGATCACCTGTTCTTTCAAATCCAGACCTTCCAAGACGCGACGACGTTCGGCGTAGATAGCGCGACGCTGGTTATTCATCACCTCGTCGTACTCAAAAACCTGCTTCCGGATGTCGTAGTAGTAGGTTTCGACTTTTTTCTGCGCCCCTTCCAGACTGCGCGTTAGCATTCCGGATTCGATAGGCATATCTTCATCTACGCGCAA
The DNA here is from genome assembly GCF_014695815.1 of Trichocoleus sp. FACHB-6. NCBI lineage: Bacteria > Bacillati > Cyanobacteriota > Cyanophyceae > Leptolyngbyales > Trichocoleusaceae > Trichocoleus > Trichocoleus sp. FACHB-6. The sequence goes on along the minus strand of NZ_JACJOY010000055.1, from coordinate 31,429 downwards.
CCGATCCATTAATCCTGCTACGCGATCGCCACCAAAAATCCTCAGCAGGTTGTCTTCCAAACTCAAGAAAAACTTCGTTGAGCCTGGATCGCCCTGACGACCCGCCCGACCGCGCAATTGGTTGTCAATCCGACGCGATTCGTGGCGTTCTGTCCCGATGACGTGCAAACCGCCAAGTTTTATCACCTCTTCATGTTCTGATTCGGTAAGGGTGTCGTACTCTTTGCGAATTAAGTTGTAAACCTCCCGCAGCTTTTGGATTACTGGATCGTCAGTCGGTGCCTTTTCGGAAGCAACGGCTATCTTATCCTCCGCCTCCAATTCCGCCAAACTCCGTTCGCCATACTGCTGCACGGCAAAATCTACCGCACTTTTCAGCTTTTGTTCTGTCTCCCGGGATAACTGCGTCGGGAAGATTTGCGGGCTAACTTTCCAAGTTTTCACCTTCTTGCCCGGAACAAATCCCTGTGCAGGCGCACGTCCAGAAGCCCCTGGAACAGAGCTTAAGGCAAAACTATCTTCTTCTGACGGCTGCACAATCTTGGGCATAAAATATTCTCGCAGCTTCAGACGTGCCATGTAATCGGAATTACCGCCGAGAATGATGTCGGTTCCGCGTCCCGCCATGTTTGTTGCGATCGTCACCTTGCCTTTGCGTCCCGCTTGAGCGACGATTTCCGACTCTCGCTCCACATTTTCCGGTTTCGCATTCAGCAGGTTGTGGGGAACCTCTAGTTCGCTAAGCAAAGTTGATAGCAATTCCGACTTTTCTACGCTGGTCGTTCCCACCAAGATTGGCCGTCCAAGTTTGTGCAGTTCGGCACATTCTTCAGCGATCGCGCGCCATTTTCCTGCCTCTGCCTTGTAGACCACATCTGGCATATCCCGCCGTCCGGGAGGTCTATTGGTGGGAATTTGGGTTACTTCCAGCTTGTAAATTTTTTCAAACTCAGCTTCTTCAGTTTTTGCTGTTCCGGTCATCCCGGCTAGCTTGTCATACAGCAAGAAGAAATTCTGATAGGTAATTGTCGCCAGTGTTTGCGTCTCATTCTGAATTTCCACCCGCTCTTTTGCTTCAATCGCCTGGTGTAATCCATCACTCCAACGACGACCGGGCAACACGCGACCTGTAAACTCGTCCACAATCACTACTTCATTGTCGCGGACGATATAGTTTACATCCTTTTTAAACAACTCTTTAGCTTTTATTGCATTGAAGATATAGTGCGCCCAAGGGTCGTTCGGGTCGTACAAATCCTTGACTTCCAGCAACTGTTCGGCTCTGGCAAACCCTTCATCGGTCATCAGGACGTTACGGGCTTTTTCGTCTACCTCGTAATGCCCAACCTTTGAGCCGTCAGTTTCCACTTCTTTTTCCAGAGCAGCTGCGATCGCAGCCGCCTGCATATACTTCTCTGTGGGGCGTTCTACCTGTCCCGAAATAATGAGTGGTGTCCGTGCCTCATCAATCAATACCGAGTCCACCTCGTCAATGATGCAATAATTTGGCGGACGCTGTACCACATCAACCATTGAGGTTGCCATGTTGTCACGCAGGTAGTCAAAACCCAGTTCGCTGTTCGTAGCGTAAGTAATATCACAGGCGTAGTTTTTCTGGCGTTCCTGTGGCCCCATCCCAGATTGAATCAGCCCTACACTCAAGCCCAAAAATCGATGTATCTGGCCCATCCACTCAGCGTCGCGCCTTGCCAGATAATCGTTAACTGTGACTACGTGAACCCCTCTGCCCGTGAGTGCATTTAGGTAAGCAGGCAGAGTTGACACCAGGGTTTTTCCTTCCCCTGTCTTCATCTCAGCAATTTGACCTTTGTGCAGAACTATGCCACCCAGCATCTGTACATCAAAGTGGCGCATTCCCAAAACTCTTTTACCAGCTTCCCGGACTACAGCAAAGGCTTCTGGGAGCAGTTCATCTAAAACTTCTTCGCGTTCCCGCGATGTTTTAACTTTTGCTAAGCGCTGTTTAAATTCCGCTGTTTTACCTGTTAGTTGCTCGTCCGACAGCGCCTGGATTTCTTCCTCGAAAAGGTTAACGTCTACAACGTAAGGTTGAAATTTTTTTAGCTTGCGTGCGTTAGGATCGCCCAGTATTTTTTTAAACATAGGAGGATAGAGAGAACTTAAGAATTTTAGATTTTGTGGGGCGAAGGAGTTTCTCCGCTGGCGATGATTTTAGATTTTGGATTAAAATCTAAAACCTAAAATTATCGTATCATTTTCGTTCAGGCTGAAACGGTACGGGCATCCCACCCAAGCTAGGGTGAATTTTCCCATTCAGCGGTCAGACTACGGAAGTTATATTTCTCGGCACCGGGATGACAGGTAAGGCAGCTGGAGAGTGTAGTTGGTTGGGGCAGGTTGACGCGGGGATGGAGTGCTTTTAAGTAGCGAGATTCTGTGACCCGATACGGCACTGCTTCTTTTTCTAACTGTGGACGAGAATAAGTACGCAGGTAGTCCCACATGAGTAAAAGTGTGGGAGTGATAATGCGCGGTAGCTTGGTTCCGTAATGCTGCTGCGTCTCTTGCAGCAGATTTTGCCAGGTTTCGCTAGGGAGAACCCCTGGAGGTAGGGCAAGATGGCAGGTGGCACAGTTGTCCAGGTAAAGTTGTTGCCCTAGCTGGAGGCGACCGGAAACCGGGTCAGTTGTCGCTTGTCCGTTGTTTGTTGGCGCTTGAGAGATGTCCGATTGGAAAGCTGCCAAGTTATTAGAACCTACCAACGTTTCAACTTTCATTGACCTCTGTTCGCTCTTGACTGACGACTGACTGCTGACATCCCTTGCTTGTGCCAGCCCCCAGCCCAAGATAAGACTCCAGACTAAAAGTAGCAAGAATAAAGTAAATAGCGATCGCTTGCGTTTACCGCCTTTCGCTACTTCTTTCCTTAGTTGTTGCCGTTGTGTCGATCTAACTTTTCGTCCCATCCTCACAAAACCCATTTCAAAGCAGCATTAGCAGTCAAAACCCCACCTACAAGGGGAGTGCCTTCCAGAATCGCTTCATTTGCGCCCGCCAAACACCGCAAAACTAAAATTCTTGTACCAACAATCTATGTCTACAAAACCAGCCGCTTCTAACCAACCAAGTTGATCCTCCAGAGGTGCCATGCGATCATATTCCATACGTTTTTTGGCAGCATTTAGTTCCTCGTCTGAGATACCCATAGCGCCAACTTTGTCAACCCACTGTTGTCGATAAAGTTTCTCTAATTCAGGAGTTGTGCCTAGTACCTGATCCGCGTTGACGAACATCCCCCCTGGACTCAAGGCATCGTAAATTCGCAGAAAAAGACGTTCTTTGTCAGAATCGCATAGATGGTGTATCGATAAGGCAGAGATAACTACATCATATGGCCCTCCCAAATCAGCCTTAACATAATCGTCAATTACGATTCGGGGAGACTTACCCATGCTGCTAAATCGAGACTTAGCTATTTCTAACATCTCACCGGCTAAGTCAATCAGGGTAAATTCTGCTAGAGGAAACGCTGCCTGAACCATACCTGAAAAAAGTCCAGTCCCCGCACCCAAATCAAGAACCTTCAGGGGTACTGTACGCTCAATTTGTATGACCTGAACCGCCGTTCCATAAAAGTCATCAAAACATGGAATCAGGGTGCGACGTAGCTTATCATAATCTGCTGCGGCAGCATTAAAAGCTTGCTCGATATTCATTTTCTGGCTTACGGAATGGGAACTGAGCGCAGCAGCCGCTCCACAATTGTCTTAGCACGGCGACCGCCAGATGGTATGAGACGGTGGGAAAGAACGTGAGGTGCCAAAAATTTTATATCATCGGGAATAGCATAATCCCGCCCTTCCAGAAAAGCTAGTGCCTGAGCGCCTCGCTGTAAGGCAACTGTACCGCGGGGACTTACACCCAGAGTAATTTCTTCATCTGCCCTGGTTGCCCGCACCAAGTCAAGGATGTACTGTTGCAAAGATATCTCCACCTTCACGCCCTGACATAAACGCCGTAACTCCTGCACATCTTCCAAAGAAATACACGGTTGCAAATCTTCTACTGTCACGCCTTCAGCGAGGCGTTGCAGCATCTGGAGTTCTTCTTGTTCTGTGGGATAGCCTAAGGTTAAGGAAAGAGTAAAGCGATCCATTTGAGCTTCTGGTAAGGGAAACGTACCTTGATACTCAATTGGGTTTTGAGTGGCGATGACAAAAAACGGGCTAGGTACAGTGCGAGAAACCCCATCTACGGTAACTTGTCGTTCCTCCATCACTTCTAGCAAAGCAGACTGGGTGCGGGGTGTAGCGCGGTTAATTTCGTCTGCCAGCAGCACATTAGCAAACACTGGCCCCGGCAAAAATTCAAACTCTCTTGAAGCGGGATTCCAGATATTCGTTCCGGTAATATCTGTAGGCAAAAGGTCAGGGGTGCATTGAATTCGCTGAAATTTGCCGTCGATGGAGCGTGCCAGAGATTTTGCCAGTAAAGTTTTGCCAACGCCAGGGACATCTTCGAGCAAAGCATGACCGCCGGAAAGTACCGCTACCAGCACTAAGCGAATGGCATCTCCTTTCCCTACAATAGTACGACTTAAGTTTTGGTTAAGCTGCTCAATACGTTGTCTCATAGTCTTTAATCATTAGTTATTATTCCATTGTCATTAATTTATGGTCTGTTGTCAGTTGTTTTCTTTACTTACCTGAATTGAACGTATTACCACAAGCTTTGAAATAAATTTCACACTAGAAAGTTTAAACCGATTTTAACGAGTTGAAACTTTTCTTTAATAAAATCTGTATTTCAGCCAGTTAAAACTGACTTTAGCTTTTAGCCCAAACTTTAGTTCGTGGCTTTGTTTTAGGACAAAATTGTGTTACTCATCGTGACTGCTGCAAGATGCGATCGCTTTTTCCGGCTGATAATAACTAATGACTACTCAAAAAAGCTCTTGCAGCTTCACAGTCTGCATGAATTTGGGCTTTGAGGGCTTCTAGAGAAGTAAATTTTTGTTCTGAACGCAAAAACTTTTCTAAGCTCACTGTTAGGGTCTTTCCATACAAATCCCCAGACCAATCTAACAGGTGAACTTCTACCGTGGGAGAAGTTCCTTCTACAGTGGGGCGACAGCCTATATTCATCACACCAATGGCTTCTATAGGCAAGACAGAAGCATCTTTTGCTGTGGTGAGGCTAGTTGCTTGGGTTTCTATATTGGCTGTTGCCTGTGGCTGTGTGACTTGCGAAAGGCTCTCGACTTCGTTATAGACTCTGACACAATACACGCCAAAACGGGGCAAAAACTTTTCAGGAGGCAATTGCAGGTTGGCGGTAGGAAATCCGATGGTTCTGCCGAGTTGCTGCCCTTTTACTACTAATCCTGTGAGGGTGTAGGATCGCCCTAACAGGCGGTTTGCTTGCTCTAAATCTCCTGACTCTAGAGCTTGACGAATGATGGAACTGCTGATACGTTCTCCTTCACAGGTTTGCAAGGGTACGAGAGTGACTGGGATGCCATAGGAGGCTGCGATCGCTTTTAAATCTGCTGCTGTTCCGGCTCTCTTACACCCGAAACGAAAATCCTCTCCTACGCTGATGCGACGGGCTTTGAGCTGCTGCACCAAAATCTTTTCTACAAAATCTTCTGGACTCAAGGAAGCTAATTGCCGGTCAAATGGCAACAGCACTAACTGTTCTACACCCATTGTCTTGAGTTGTCGCACCTTTTCCGGTGGGGGTGTCAGCAACCCCCGGCGTTGACCAGTAAAAAACTCTCTGGGATGCGGATTGAACGTCACTACCGTTGAGATTAGATGTTCATCTGTTTGCATCCCCGTTTCTGAGGACTGATGAGCATTCTCCCGCAGGCTCAACCAATGGTGTTGCTCCCGCCGATTTAGGGCCGATTGAGGAAGCGTCAGGGCAGCAGGAGCGCCAGAAACCTCTAAAATTGGTCTGACTACCTGTTGATGCCCGCGATGAACTCCGTCAAAGTTTCCCAGAGCAACAGCGGTTGGTGTTATAGCAGTGTTAGGAGAAGAAGTAACCCACACGCTTTACATTTTTACATAATTTTGTAATTAGTCAGTAGCCAATTTCTAATTGACTATTGACCATGAATTGTCTCAGGCTGAGACACCTGCCTCTTTTTGAGCGATCGCATTCTGCACCGTAGGAGGCGCTACCTGAATTGACAGCCCTTCTCTAGCCATGATCGCATCGGGAAACTGTTGAGCTACTAACTCGCCAGTGCGATCGAGAAAATCATCATTGTGCAGGGGATCGTGATGGAAAATCACCAATTTTTTCACATTAGCTGCCCGCGCCACTTTCACCGCTTCCTGCCATGTGGAATGTCCCCAGCCGACTTTAGAGGATTTTGGCGAGGAATATTCCTCATCGGTGTAGGTGGCATCATAAATCAGGACATCTGCATTCCGCGCCAGCCACAAAACTTTTTCATCTAGACCGTCTGACAAATGTTCTGTATCCGTAACATAAGCAGCCGCACAGCCCCGCCAGTTAACGCGATAACCCACAGCTTCCCCTGGATGGTTCAGGAGCGCATTCTCAACCGTAATTTCACCAATCTCCACCTTTTGACTTACTGGCAGATCGTAGAATTTTAAATCTGCTCCCATGATCTGCAAAGGTACGGGAAAATTTGGGTGGTGCATTTGGTCGCTCAGGCGCTGCTCCAGCGTCGAGCCATTGGGAGCAATCATTCCGTGAATGTGGAAGCGATTCCCTTTGATAAAAGCAGGGACGAAGAAGGGAAACCCCTGAATGTGATCCCAATGGGAGTGAGTGAAAAACATATAAGCTTCCACTGGCATTTGGGACAGGAGCGATTGCCCCAAAACTCGTAGACCAGTGCCGCCATCAAAAATCAGGCGTTCACCACCCACGCGCATCTCCACACAAGGTGTATTGCCGCCATACCGGACTGTCTCCGGCCCCGGACAGGCAATACTTCCTCTAACGCCCCAAAAGTGAATTGTGAATAGGTTTTGTATGCTAGACATGGGTGTTCCCTGTAGGGTTCCGATTGCGATCCATCAGTAAGGTTTTCGGTTCTGCATATAATTTGTGCCATCCAGGTGAGCGATCGCGTGGAAATGCCCTGCTCTGTTTAGCCCAAGCCCTAGGTCGAACCGTGGTTGCAAAGCTATACCAAATGGTATAACTTCTACTGACATACTAAAAAGTGCTTTGGTAGACGACCCTATGCTTAAATTTGAGTATGAATCACAACTGCTCACTGGCATGATTGCAGGTGCCGATAGACCAAGCGTTTCTTGAGGAAACTTTTTTTGACGCTACTGCCTCTTGTGGGACGCACGTCCGAATGAGGACTCTAGCTCTTGGTATTAATTTAAAAAGCTTAGCAGTTTAGTCGCCAAAACGTCTGCCATTTAGTGCAATATAAACTTGTGATTTGGCTCACTCTCAAAACTTATATGACCCGCTAGAGCATAAAATCTGCTTTGTGTTTGGACTCACTCTGCACACCTGTATTTCAACATTAACATCGGCAGTAGGCTATATGGAGTCTTTACAAGGATATTATCGAGTCTAGGCTATAGTCTATCGCTTATTTGAGTGACACTGTTTGACAATGAAAGGGACTGAGGAGGAGGAGCGGAGGCGATTACATCGGCATTTTAGTCGTTGCTCCGCGTTGTGGAACCCAAGAATGCAACTGTTTCGTCTTCCTCTTCACCAATACCCCTTTTCCCGATCTCTTCGATGCCTTACCCCTAAAAATTTAGGTAATTTCCCAGATGTTTACTCAAAGAGCCAAGCGATCGCTCTTTAACCTCCCAGAAGGCACAATGAACTCGCTTTTGTAAATATATACTGCTCAAGCGCGATCGCTCATCAGTAGTTTTCTGCTAAGTGTTGATTTCTAACCAGTCTAGCCTCTGCGGGGAAATACTGCGTCAAATTTTAGCAACCTCATTTACTACCATGTTTTTCGGTAAATACCCAAATAAATATGGGCTTCGGTTACTTATTAGCTAACGATTTCTTTATTGACAAATTCAAGAATATCAAATATACGCCAGCTTACTAAATAGTTTGTAAACCGTAGGATTGGCTATTATAGCCTGTTGCCGGAGAAACACCTGCCTGACAAATGAAAAAAATATTCCACAACTCTTGCAAGGATTGCTTGAGAACTTTTTGTGTCTTTTAACTGTCTAATTTATATCTAAGGCTACTAATAATCGGAATATACTTAAAATTGCCTAACCCAGACCTTGTTACTGGTTTCGTTTACGTATTTATGCTGATATTGAATTTATAGTTAATAAGTAATACTTACAATAATTAATTATAAATAATCTCTATGAAAAGTTTTTGCTTAGCTCAGGAGCCTTGCCCTGCAATACCTTTGGTGGTTTATGTATAAATGCAAACCAGGCTATAACCGATAAATATCAGATAACTTTATAAATATGCATCAGTAAATTACACAGTATTTTAATCAAAATTTGAGAGTAAATGAAGATACAAAAAAGATTGCGTTCTAGTAATAGACACTAAACTAAACAGTGGATATAGTAGAAATTGAAGCAGCTAGGTAAACATTAGCTTTAATTAAAACAAAGCTAAGCTACAAGTTCCAATTATTAAAATCAGGGTTAACCTTCCTGCTATCTACAACCCAGCATGGAAGTGAAATATCAAGCTTCCCCTAGCGCAACTTCAATACACGCTCAAACAGACTCAGGTTTTAATTACAATGACACGGTTATTTTCGACATTAATTGGACATTCCTTGCTGGCTGCTGGTGTTGCTGTTGTATCTTCTGCCTTAACCGCCACCCAAGCGCAAGCCATTCAGTTTGGATTTAGTAACATTACTCACAATAACGCCATGAACGAGGCAACTGGGGAATCCCAGTTGTTTGTAGATGTCACCGACGCTAGCGGTGGAGAGACTCTTTCCGCTACTCAGGTTTTGTTTAAGTTCAGCAACATCGGAACGCAACTATCTTCGATCACCCAACTTTACTGGGATGACTCCAGCGTTTTGAAGAACATAATCTCAATTACCGATAGCGGCAGCGGAGTGTCGTTTTCTGAGGCGAACAAAGGTAATCTGCCGGGCGGGAATACGGTCAAGTTTTCAGAAGATTTCGTAGTGGATGCTAACCAGCCAACGTCACAGATGGGTGTGAATCCTGGAGAATGGGTTAGTATCCTGTTTAATTTAGATCCAGGCAAAACGTTAAGCAATGTCTTTAGTGATTTACAAAGCGGTGCGCTGCGCCTGGGTTTCCACGTCCAAGCCTTTGGTGATGGTGGAAGTGAAGCCTTTGTGAATAATCCGGTTGCGATCGCCCCCAAACCAACTCCAACTCCAACTCCAACTCCAGCTCCAACTCCAACTCCAACTCCAGCTCCAACTCCAACTCCCGTACCAACTCCAACTCCAACTCCCGTACCAACTCCAACTCCCGTACCAACTCCCGAACCAACTCCCGAACCAACTCCAGTTCCCACCCCAGTACCAACTCCCGAACCAACTCCAGTTCCCACCCCAGTACCAACTCCCGAACCAACTCCAGTTCCAACTTCAGGCGGTAGTACTGGAGTTGACTACAGCAATGGGGGTAGCGGAGTTGACTACAGCAATGGCGGTAACACAGGTGGTAACACAGATGGTAAGACAGGTAATAACACAGATGGTAAGACAGGCGGAACCAAGGAAGTTCCTGAACCCAATACAATGAGTGCCATCTTACTGACAGGTTTAGTAACCTGGGGTTTCGGCAAAAGTCGCAAAAGCATCAAAAAGTAGTCTCAAAGGCTATTTAAAGGACAGTTTTTTCTCCTGTAGAGATACGTATTACTTAAAACGCCTCTCACTTCTCAAGGAAGTGAGAGGCGTTTTTTTAAGGGATTTAGCTTTAACAGGGAAAAGTTAATGTACTTGGGTAGACTAGGATTAACAAATATTAATGAATATTTAAGGACAAAATGGCTGCTAACGTGGAAATTTATACCTGGAGCAGATGTCCATTCTGCATCCGCGCCAAGGCTTTGCTCGATGAAAAGGGCGTTGAGTATACAGAGTATTGTATCGATGGGGACGAGGCAGCGCGATCGCAAATGGCAAAACGAGCGAATGGGCGGCGTTCAGTACCTCAGATTTTCATCAACAATCAGCACATCGGTGGGTGCGATGATACCTATGACCTAGAGGCTCAAGGTAAACTTGATCAACTCCTGCAATAAGAAGTCATTGTGTGAAGAGTGGGGAAGTTGAAACGTTCCAACTTTCTTGCCTCTTCACACGTCTACGGACAATCGACAATGAACAAAAAGCCGCTAGCTGATATCTAAAATGAAATTTGCATTTATCATTGACCCCATCGAACGGCTAGATCCTGGTCACGATAGCAGCGTGGCGCTAATGGAAGCCGCGCAAGCACTTGGTCACGAGGTTTGGATAACGCAGGCTAATTTATTGAGTGTGGTGGATGGCAAGGCTTGGGCGGTGCTGGAGCCTGTGCAACTGACACCAGTGCAGCTGGTGAACGGGCTGTGGGTGGCAGAGCCGGTGTGGTTTGCTGTGGGTGATCGCACGCTCTCTCGACTTGAGTCAATGGATGCGGTTTTCATGCGGACTGACCCGCCAGTGACGGTTCCTTACCTCTACGCGACGTACATTCTGGACTATATCGATGCTGCTGAAACGTTGGTTATCAATTCCCCCAAAGGGCTGAGAGCGGCAAATGAAAAGATGTATGCACTCCAGTTTACCGAGGCAATTCCAGAAACGATTGTCAGTGCCGATAAAGGGGTAATTCGCGAATTTCTGGAAGCAAAAGGGACAGCTGTATTGAAGCCACTGGGTGGGAAAGCGGGAGAAGGGATATTATTTTTGGATGCGAGTGATCGCAATTTTAATTCCCTAATTGAACTGAGTACCCTTCAGGGACGAGTTCCAGTCATGGTACAAACCTATTTACCTGCCGCTAAAGATGGAGATAAGCGAATTATCTTACTCAATGGCGAACCAATTGGGGCGTTAAATCGCATTCCCACAGGTAAAGAATTTCGGGGTAATATGGCAGTCGGTGGTAGAGTAGCGGAGACGGAAATTACCGAACGAGAGCGGGAAATTTGCACCCAACTAGCGCCTACATTACAACGGGATGGCTTAATTTTTGTTGGTATTGATGTAATTGGCGGCTACCTTACTGAAGTTAACGTTACCAGCCCCACTGGTATCCGGGAAGCCGACCGACTAAACGGCACTCGTCTAGGTCATCAAGTGATTGAATGGGTGGAAAAGTTTAAATCCGCAAATTTAGCATGACACTCAGCAATGTTAACGTAGCCGTTGTAGGCACGGGATTTGGTCAGAAAATCCACATTCCCGGATTTCAGGCACATCCGCGCACTCAGGTAGTGGCAGTTTATCACCGGGATCTGGAGAAAGCAAAAGCAATCGCTTCTGCCCACAATATTCCTCACGCTGGCGATAATCTAGAACAAATCGTCACCCTATCGGATGTTGATGCTGTCAGTATCTCAACGCCGCCATTTTTGCACTACGAAATGGCAAAGACTGTGTTGCAAGCTGGGAAGCATTTATTATTAGAAAAACCGACAGCTTTATCAGCAACCCAGGCGCGAGAATTGCACAATATGGCGATCGATGTTGGCGCGATCGCTACAATGGATTTTGAATTTCGCTTTGTCCCCGCATGGCAAAAATTTGCTGAATTATTGGCAGAAGGGTATGTAGGAGAAAAGCGCCTGATTAAAATAGATTGGTTGGTGTCGAGTCGCGCTGATGCCTCGCGCCCTTGGAACTGGTATGCTCGGAAAGACCAAGGCGGCGGTGCTTTGGGAGCAGTTGGTTCTCACGCTTTTGATTATATTAGTTGGTTGTTTGCACCCGTGCAGCGACTATGCGCCCAGTTGATTACGGGGATTCCTTTTCGTCCAGTTCCAGAGACGGGGGAAATGAAGGCTGTGGATGCTGATGATACTTGTACGTTGATGCTACTTTTGGCGGATGGTACGCCATGCCAAGTTTGTATCAGTTCCGTAGTTTATGCAAGCCGAACCCACTGGATAGAAGTATATGGCGATCGCGGGACGTTAGTCTTGGGCAGCGACAATCAAAAAGATTACGTTCATGGTTTTCGCCTCTGGGGTGCAGGCGCGGGTAAATCCCTAGCTGAGATAGAAATTCCTAATCATTTGCTGTTTCCCCAAAATTACACTGATGGGCGTTTGGCACCATTTATCAGAGTTGTAGATAACTGGGTGAAAGGAATTGACGCAGGAAAAGCAGTCACGCCATCGCTGCGAGAAGGGGTTTATTCTCAGCTATTAATGGATTTAACCCATCAATCCCATGAAACAGGTTGCTGGGTGGATGTACCGGATTTTGATCAGTTTCTGGCTAATAGCTAATTGCCACGCTACTCCTAACTTATTATCAAAAATGATCGGACATCCAAGGTTCCGAACCCGCAAATATTTGCGTTGCTGCGGCGATTGCATCAGCAGTTGCTTCAATTTGCCCAATTGTTTGCAGTTGATGAGGTGTAAACAAACCTGTGAATAAAGGCGATAATCCACGCACATCTAAACGTAATTCTCCCCTCCCGCCTTTAGTTACTTCACCGCGACCTCCGGAAACTGCTAAGATAAACTTCCCATTATTATCGGGTAGAATGTTATCCTGAATTTCCAAATGCAATTCGGCTTCTACACCCGCCGGATAACCACGTAATGAAAGGGCTTTTGGCACATTAATTACTCGCACTAGCCATCTTTCTAAGAGGATGTTTGAAAAGGTTTGAGGGGTAAAACTTTATGCCAATCGCCTTACCATGATACGGATCATTGCTAGGTAGATAAACGTCTCCGAGGTTTCTGGCAATAACTCATAGTCTCTAACTAAACGACGGCACCCCATCAGCCAGCCAAACGTTCGTTCTACTACCCACCTTTTTTTGAGCAACACAAATCCTTTGGTTTGCTCCGGTCGCAGCACCACCTGCACAATCCAACGGCAAACGTCCATCACCCACATCATGAATGGGTTGCCATCGAAGCCCCCATCGACCCAAATTGTGTGAAGCCGTGACACCGCTTTTTCCATGGGTTTGACTCGCTTGAGTACCCGTTTGCCGCCTTCGCGCTCACCCACACTCGCTGCGGTCACTAAAACACGCAGTACTAACCCCAATGTATCGACTGTCAAGAACCGTTTGCGACCCTTGATTTGTTTTCCAGCATCAAATCCGACCTGCTTGCTTACCATCGCCGCATTTTTGACGCTTTGAGAGTCAATGATGGCTTCTGATGGACTTGGTTGTCGCTCATGGTCTATTCGCACCCACTCTCGTAAATAGTCATGTATCCTCACCCAAGTTCCGTTGAGCCGCCAGTCGCGGAAGTAGGTGTACACCGTCTGCCATTTGGGAAAGTCACCCGGCAACGCACGCCAGCGACAGCCTTCACACAGAATGTAAAAAATCGCGTTGAGGATGTCCCTCATCTCCACTTCCCGGGGACGACCACCCGGTTTTGCGTCTGGAATCATGTCACTCAAGCATTCATATTGGGCTTGAGTTAGGTTGCTAGGATATGCTTTACTCATGCGGCTCTCTCGGTGCTGTGCAATTCGTATTCGCAGCTTACACCGAGTGAGCTTTTTTACTGCTCAACCAACTTTTAAGACAACCTCTTAGCAAGTAGGGTGGGCAATGCCCACCCTACTTATAACTCTACATATCAACTAGATGTTTATGCTACTTGTGGCTGAACTAGATTTTTCGCCCCTTGGACGACCTTCGCAGATTCAACCTTGTCACCTGCTTTCAGCTTTTGCAAGACTTCTTTGCCTTCAGTTACATAGCCAAAGACGGAATATCGCCCATCCAAGAGGTTGCGTCCTGCTGGGGTCAGTTCTGGTTCAAACAGGAAGAAGAAGAACTGGGAAGAACCACCATCGGGTTCCCCTTCAGGACGTGCCATCGCAACCGCACCGTAGGCGGAGAAGGGAAGCACTGGCTGATCGCGATAACGTCCAGCATCTTCTAAGGTAATGCCATAGACGGGTTCTTGGTCGCCTCTGGCTAGCACTTCTAAGGGGATATTGCGGTACTTGCCAGTTTTTGGGTCAATGAAACCTTGATCTGGCCCTGGTGGATCTCCCACTTGCAGCACGTAGGACTCTTCGGCGCGAACAAACTCCAGACCATCATAGAAGCCGCGCTGAACTAAATCGACAAAGTTACCAGCAGTCACGGGCGCACTGTAGCCGTCAACCACTAGGGTAATGGTGCCTTGATTGGTTGTCACTTCCACGGTGGCGCGACCTTTGAGTTGAGGCAGGTTGCTGTACTCTGATGGCACTTCGTAGGGGAAACTTTGCACCATCATTTCTTCCAACTGTCCCACCATGTCGAGCAGTTTACCGCGCTCAGTCCAGGTTTGTTCTTTATCTTTGGCTTCCACCGCCTCTCGAAGCTGGGAGATTTGCTGCTTCATGTTATCTATGAGGGCAAGGGCTTCGGGTTTTTGCAACTCTGGGATGTTGGCGAGTAATTCGGAGACGCGATCGCTCAGAATCCGATCTGCCCTGGTAATATCGCTAGTGATGGGACTCCAGCGTTTACCTCGCAGTTGGTTAGCGATATCTTCCAAACTGCTTTGCATATTCCGTATTTCTTGGTTCTCAATGGGTAGGGCATACCGTAGCAATGCTTTTCCGTCTGTGATCGCATTTCCAGATGGCAACCCACTATCGCGGACACTTTTGGCTGATGTGTCCCACCAAGCAGCACTAAGTCCTACTGAGAGAGTAATCAGCAGTAGCGCTAAGACGCTAGTTTGAGCCAAGCGCTTGCACCAATTGAGTATAGAACGGTTTTTTTGAAGCATAAATTAATCCCTGGGTGCTGCCAACCAGTTACGGCGGAAGCTTTCGTCAGCTGAAAAACTCCATTCTTAATCTTGCCATACGGGTGTTCACTAGGGACTGGGGATTAGGGATTGGGGACTGGGGACTGGGGACTAAATGCTGAGTTACAGCAATTTTATTTTAGACACGTAAAATTACTATCTCCACCAGTCCCGGTTTCTTAAAAGTTACCGGGTTTTTTCGCTTTCACTAATCATTTAGGGCTGCTATAGCAATCTGAGCCAGAGTTGTAAGACACTAGCCCTTTAGATGCCCGACTTCTTAGAGAAGTCGGGCATCTCGCTTTCACGAATTATTTAAGACTCCTATATGAGATATGAATTCATAACTCATATCTCATAACTTGTCTCCAATCCGCAACCACCAATCCCCAATACCCAGCCCCCAGCCCCTAGTGCGGTAAAATGAATTGCCGATTGTTCTCCCCAAGATAGAGATTCATGATTTCGAGTAACGACTTTCGACCCGGTGTCACAATTGAATTAGATGGCGCTGTGTGGCGGGTGGTGGAATTTCTCCACGTCAAGCCAGGGAAGGGTGCAGCGTTTGTGCGGACGAAGCTGAAAAATGTGCAAACAGGTAGTGTAGTGGAGCGCACCTTCCGGGCTGCTGAAACGGTACCGCAAGCCAACCTGGAAAAGCGCACGATGCAGCATACCTACAAAGAGGCTGACCAGTTCGTGTTTATGGACATGGAAACCTATGAGGAAGCTTCTCTGCGAACAGATCAGATTGGCGATCGCGTGAAATACCTCAAGGAAGGCATGGAAGTGAACGTTATCCGCTGGGGCGAGCAGATAATGGAAGTAGAACTACCTAACTCGGTGGTGCTGGAAGTCACCCAAACCGATCCGGGTCTCAAAGGAGATACTGCTACGGGAGGATCAAAACCAGCAATTGTGGAAACTGGCGCTCAGGTAATGGTTCCTCTGTTTATTACTGTCGGCGAACGAATTAAGGTTGACACTCGTACCGATACTTATCTGGGTCGAGAAAATGCCTAATACCATTTTGGATTTTGGATTTTGGATTTTGAAGCGATTTTTGAGGAGATGGATTCTTCCCAAAACATCGGGTGATTTTGGATTGTCAACTAAAAGCCAATACACAAGTCCAGAATTTGAAATCCGCAAGTCTCAAACAAAATGGTATAAGTCAGAGGAAGAATTAAAAATGCCAAGTTAAAAATTTCGCTTTTAAAATTTTTAACTTGGTATTTTTAATTTTTTTTTTCATCCTTCATTCTTCATTCTTCCCGTCATGTCAATAGATTTCAACGAACTCCGCGAACTGCTGGCGGCGATCGCGCAAACCGATATTGCGGAGTTGACATTAAAAAGCGCTGATTTTGAACTTACGGTGCGGAAAGCGCCGCGCTTTATCGCTCCGGTCGATCCACCTGCCCTATCAACAAGCGATAGCCCCAGCGTTGCGCCTCCCACCCAAGCAGCATCTATTCCTGTGCTACCTAGTCCGGGTATTGAGGTGCCGCCCCGTGCGGTTGCTCCCGTTGCTGCTCCCAATAGCGATCGCAAATTACCAGAGGTGGCATCCCCAATGGTGGGAACTTTCTATCGCTCTCCGGCACCCGATGAACCTCCATTTGTCGAGGTAGGCGATCGCATCCGTACCGGGCAAACAGTCTGCATTATTGAAGCAATGAAGCTGATGAATGAAATTGAGGCTGAAGTGTCTGGTATTGTGATGGAAATTTTGGTTCAAAACGGCGAACCCGTCGAATATGGGCAACCCTTAATGCGGATTAACCCAGAATAATTTTCCTGTTTCTAGATTGCAATTCGAGGTGCGATAAATGTTCAAAAAAAATCTTGCTTTTTCGGCTACTTTTGTCTACGATCTAATTATCTAATAATTGCATTTTTATAATGGAAATATTGACGTTTATTAACAAGTGCAAATATTTCCATTATTTAATATAATAACCCAAAATAATAATATAAAAAGGTAACGAAGATTACACCAAAACAATTTATTTCATATTTAAGTAAGTATTTTTGTGCTTTAGGCAATGCGGTAAACTTTACCTACTTAAACGTAACCCAACGCAGCTGATTAACTGACAAATCTCGGATGCGCTACTAGGATTTTTCTGAGATATGATCGTCTTCAAACCCTCCGCACCTACAACTTCTTGAAGTACCTGGCAATCGGTAAAAGCCCAAAACCCAGCTTTTCATAGGTACGACGTGCCGGGGCATGGCCAGGATCGCCTCCAGTCTCGACCATAGCAACGGACATCCCAGCAACTTTCATCCAATCAAGAGCGAATTGCGTGAGCGCAGTGCCAATGCCTCGACGTTGATAGTCTGGATCAACGGCGATCATGTAGATTTCACCCATGCTGCTCTCCGAGTGGAGTTTCACCGCTACAAAGCCCACGGTTGAACCAGAGTCTATCGCAACCCACACCTTTGTGTCCGCATCAGCACAGACTTCCTCGACAGCCTTTTGCTGGCTTACACGCCAATCGTCGGGATAAAATGCTCGGTACACGTCAAAGTCCATCGCGTTCTGAATCGAATCAAAGACCGGAGTCCATGCCAGAAGCGAAAGACGAATAACGGCATCAAGTTGGCGGGGATCGTATGGTTCAATTTGCATTTTTGTATGGGCTTCAGAAGACGGGGTATCAGTAGCATCAAAACAGAAAATCGGGTTAAGCCGTGTTACATGAATGCTTGTCGTTATACCTATGATATTGCCACGGTTGGAATCAGAATTTTGCCACGACTTTAGCTGCAATACCTTTTTTTATCGTGAAGCGATCGCTCAAAAAAACAAAAGTTAAAGAGCCAAGCCGACTTTAACTTTTGTTTTTTTGATTAGTATAGTTCATTAACTCACTACCTCTGAGTCATTTTGTCATGCCTTAGTCTAAACTCCAGAATTTTAAAAACCGCTATCGAGTTAGGGCTTGATTGCTAAGTTTCCCAATCAAGCCCTATTAGTAAAAGTGCGATCGCAGTTGAGCGATACCATTAACCGTCAAGTGCGATCGCGCTGAGGAGGAAACTTTAGTAGGATAGAGCTGAACCGCCGACTTACTGCAATAGCTGGAAGTGCTGATGTTAATTTCTATAATTATTTAATTTGATGGCAGGTTGATATGATGCAACCCCAGACAACCCAAGAACAGGAATCCCAGAGGCAGGTGGTAGAGTGGGAACCGCCTATGCCACCTACAGATTTAATTTTTGATGATGGTGAACCCTTGGAAAGCAATCTCCACCGCATTGCTATGAATGTCCTAATTCGGTCAATGTTAATCCCATTGGCTGACCGCAATGATTACTTTGCGGGGGGAAATATGTTCGTTTACTACAGCAGCACTCAAGTTCGTAATCGAGACTTCCGGGGGCCGGATTTTTTTGTAGCGTTGAACGTGGATGGTAGAACCGACCGCCAAGGGTGGGTAGTATGGGAAGAAAATGGTCGCTATCCCGATGTAATTGTGGAGCTGATGTCGCCCTCCACAGCAGGGGTAGACACGGGAGTTAAGAAGGATATTTACGAGCAGATTTTCCGTACCCCGGATTATTATGGGTTTGACCCGTTCGAGCCCAATTCCTTACGGGGGTGGCATTTGGATGTTAATCAACAGTATCAGCCACTAATACCGAACGAGCAAGGATGGCTTTGGTGTCAGCGGTTAGGCTTGTGGTTGGGAACTTGGGAAGGAACCCTGGAGCGAATTACGGGGGTATGGTTGCGCTTTTATGACCAAGCTGGTAATCTTGTCCCCTTACCAGAGGAGGCGGCGCAACAGCAAGGAATTGAGCAAGGTTTACAGCAAGGAATCGAGCAAGGTTTACAGCAAGGCGCTTTGCGACAGTTGTTGCGTTTACTCACCACTCGCTTTGGGGACGTTCCTACTGAAATCGAGCCAAGATTACAAACACTTGATTTGAATCAATTGGAAGATTTGGTAGAGGTAGCGCTGACGGCAGGCTCTTTAGAGCAATTCCTCAATCAATTGTAGAATTATCCACCGTTTGAGCCTGTTTTCTCTAGGGGCAGGGAAACTCCGCCCCTATGAATGGCAAAGCAAAAACTACAGTTTAAAATTTTCCTGAAAGGTTTGCCTTGTGAGTGGCTGATCTAGTTCTAAACCTTCACCGCCCAAAACGTCTAAAGGTTTTCCCTCTACATTCAGCCAAACCTTGGCATTGGGATTTTCACTGGTGGCTGTATAGAGAACCTGTGCCACGCGACCTGTCATTGAGGTACTGCCGCCGCCACTGGTAAACTCTTGGGATAGATCCACATAAACACCATCGTCCCGAACCTTCAAACTTCTGAGCTTGGTTCCTTTGGGAATAGTGCTGCTGTAAGCCGGATCGGTTGGGCCAGCCAGCAAACTATTGAAAGCCTCGTTGAGAGGAGCTTGCGATTTGACTGCGGCTGCCGCTTTGACCTGAGTTGGCACCACCTCAATATTGTTGCCACTACTTTTGAGCCAATAGACTTCAACTGTCTTCTGGGCTGCTTGGGGCTTAGTCTGAGACGGCGTGGGCGACTCTTGGGCGATGGGAGCTGGAGAGGTTGTGGGAGACGTGTTTGGATTTACTGCCTGCGGCTCTTCTGGAGCGCACGCCGCAAAAACTAGCGCCGACATACCGAGTGCGATCGCGATCGCTATCCGGCGGACTGGTTGTTGAGCTTGCATATTAATTTCCCTCCTTAAAGATTTATTGGGATTTTTGTGAGGAGGTTTTGATGAGAAATACATTTGAAAGGGGCGCTGCTCCGGAAAAACCTAACGCACACTAGGTACAGCAGTTGGCGCTTTTACTTTCACAAATGCTGCTACCTCTAGCTGTTCCCTATTTACATCTAATTTTAGGATTCTAAGAGCGATCGCAGCATCATCCAAGGTACTGAGATCCAATCGGTCATTCAAAGTGGACAGCAAAGCAGCAACCACTGGGGGTGGCACTGGCGTATTATTAACCAAAACCGACGGCTCAATTAACTGCAACTTAGTTTCTTCGGCAACACTCACCCCTGTCTCCACCGATACACTCAGTTTATCCGCTCCCTGTTCTTGTAATTCCAACTGCAAACGCACTCGGTTATTCCCCAAAAGTTCTATCTTGGGATTGACAAACTCATAACGTTGAACTATCAGTTCAGCTGAACTGCCCAAAAGACGGCTTGCCAGTTTACTCAAACGCTTTGTTACAGCAGGTGAGAGTAAAGCTTGATTAATATCCTCCTGGGTGATAACTAAACGCAATCCCCCCTGTAAAGGTTGCTCTAGTAAAGTCGTCACTGGAGCCTTTCCCCGCTTTTGCAAACGCGCTACATCAATATCAAGGGGATCGGTTTCTAGTTCCAAAGCTGCAATTCTGATTTCTGGTGTTAGCCAGAACCCCCGCCCCGCAACCCGCACTCGCTCGACTTTTCCTCGGACAATTTGATAGTTGGGGGCGTTGTCGATGCGGACTTGCAATTGCTCTATTTTATCAAATCGAGAGCGGATGGCGCTCTCTACTGTGCGATCGAGAACTAATCCAACAGGTGAGACGAGAGCTAGTATCCCAGACAAAAAGATGGCTATAAGTTCCATTAGGTAATATTAATTATTTAATACTCATTCCCAGTTATAGGCTGGGAATGAGTATTGATGTACTTATGAGACAGCAGTAGAAATCCACTCTTTTAAGGCCGATACCACTTCCGAAAGGGGAATTTCCTGTGATTTATGGGTGGCTCGTTCGACGATTTCCACTTTGCCATTATTGAGCGATCGCCCTGTCACCACTCTATAGGGTATCCCAATTAAATCGGCATCTTTAAACTTTACTCCAGCGCGTTCGTCGCGGTCATCTAATAATGTTTCAATTCCCGCTTCATTAAGTTGAGTGTAGAGTTGTTCAGCAGCTTCGACTTGTTTGGTGTCGCCTGTGTTGGGAATTGAAATGATGACTTGATAAGGCGCGATCGCTACCGGCCAGATAATCCCATCTTTGTCATAAGATTGTTCTACCGCAGCCTGCGCCAGTCTCGACACGCCAACACCATAACAACCCATTACTAAAGGTACTTCTTCACCTTGTTCGTTTGTGTAAGTTGCTCCCATTGCTTTAGAGTATTTGGTGCCTAGCTGGAAAATGTGACCGATTTCAATTCCTCTGGCAGTTTGGAGAGTTTGACTGGGATCGTGAATTGCGCGATCGCCTAATCTTGCCTTTCGCACATCCAATACCATTTCTGGTAGCTTAAATTGCTCACCCCAATTTGCCCCGACGACGTGGTAGCCACTTTCATTAGAACCTGTGACGAAGTTCTTTAAATTAACAGCAGTTTTATCAACTAAGCGCACAAACTTAGGATGTATTTGTTTATCCTCAGTGATGTAGTCATCAGTAATATCAGGGGCAATATAACCCAAAGGTAGAGGTTTTGCCGCCCATTTTTGCTGCGCTTCTGCGTCTGGTACTGTCAAGGCGATGATGGTTTTCCCGCCATACTGTGGTGCTAACTTCGTCAGCTCATTTTGCAACTTAACTTCATTAACATCTTGATCTCCTCGGATGCTTACCAGCACCAAAACTTTCATGCCATTGTCATACACAGTTTGGTAGAGAACATTTTTTACAATTTGGGTAGAATGACACTTTAAAAATTGGCACAGTTTATCGATAGTTTCTGTTCCCGGTGTCTCCCGTTTTTCGGAAGTTGTAAATGAGGATTCTTCTGCATCCGGTGGCAAAGAAACAGCCTTTTCCACATTGGCAGCATACTGTCCATCTTCGGTGTAGAGAACTTCATCCTCACCCGCCTCAGCGAGTACCATAAATTCTTGGGAACCAGAGCCACCAATAGCGCCAGAATCCGCTTCTACCGCTCGGAAAGCCAAACCGCACCGTCGCAACATATTGCTGTAAGCTTGGTGCATATCCTGATAAGTTTTCTTCAGGCTTTCCTCATTGGTGTGGAACGAGTAGCCATCTTTCATGATGAATTCTCGCCCGCGCATCAAGCCAAAGCGGGGACGAATTTCATCCCGGAATTTGGTTTGCAGTTGATAGAGGTGCAGTGGTAGCTGACGGTAGGAGCGAATCATATCACGAGCGATCGCCGTAATTACTTCCTCATGCGTCGGCCCTAATCCCAATTCTTGTTTGTGTCGGTCTGTGAGGGCGAACATGATATTCTCAGCTTGGGTGTAAGTATCCCAGCGCTCCGATTCTCGCCATAAATCTGCTGGTTGCAATTGTGGCAGCAGACATTCTTGAGCGCCTGTTGCATTCATCTCTTGGCGCACGATTTGGGAAACCTTTTGCAGCACTCGCCACATCAAGGGAAGATAGGCGTAAATACCGCTACCGATGCGACGAATATAGCCTGCACGGAGCAGTAATTTATGACTGGGGATTGTTGCTTCCGCTGGATCTTCCCGCAGCGTAACAAAAAGCATTTGTGACAGTCGCATCAGTGGTTGCCTCTACAGATGGGAAAATTATTATCTAAGCTAAGTCTAGGATGTCTAATCGCAAGTTATAAGGATAGGACATTGCCAGATTTCATGATACAGGCTCAACCACCGCTAGAATTTATTCCGCCAGCTTTCAATCCTCTAGTTTTACGCTCCGCCCAGATGGTGCTACCGTTTTGGATGCGATCGCATACAGCAATTACCCAAATTCAAGCCGACAACCTGGAGGTTTTGGTTGATCTGTATCGCCAATTTCAGGACGGAAAAATCCGCTTCCTAATGGCATTTCGCCATCCCAATGCCGAAGATGCGCTGTGCATGGCTCACTTGATGTGGAAATTGGTGCCACGGGTAGCACAACAACAAGGCGTATCCCTGCAAAATCCCCTACATTTCCACTTTATCTATGACCGGGGAATTCCCCTATGGGCAGGCACACACATGGGCTGGATCTATTCTCGCTTAGGTGGCACCCCCATTCATAGAGGCAAAGCAGATTGGTTAGGGTTAAAGTCGGCGCGTGACTTGTTTGCTAATGCTCAGTTTCCGATGGCAGCTGCCCCAGAAGGTGCCACCAACGGTCACAATGAGATTATCAGTCCACTAGAACCAGGTATCTCTCAATTAGGCTTTTGGTGTGTTGAAGATTTGCTTAAAGCTGGACGCTCCGAGCAAGTTTTGATTGTACCAGTGGGGATTAAATATCGTTACCTTGAAGCTCCCTGGAAGTCTTTAGAAAAGCTTTTAGGTGAATTGGAAGCAGTTAGCGGTTTAACCGCATATGCAGAAAGTGCTGAGCCTGATGTTTTAAATCCTCATTTTCTCTATAAACGCTTGTATCGTTTAGGGGAACATTTACTCTCATTAATGGAGGATTTTTATACCCGATTTTATCATAAAAATTTGCCAAAGAATGAAGCCTTGGAAGCTCGACTTCAAGCTTTGATGGATGCGGCGCTACAAGTTGCAGAGCAATATTTTGACTTACCGCCCAAGGGAAGCGTGATTGACCGCTGTCGTCGCCTAGAGCAGGCTGGTTGGAATCACATTTATCGAGAAGAATACAAGAATATAAAGGCACTGTCTCCCCTAGAAAGGGCATTAGCTAATCGAATAGCTGACGAAGCAAACAGCCATATATGGCATATGCGCTTGGTAGAAACTTTTGTGGCAGTTACAGGCAAGTATGTTATAGAAAAACCAACAGTAGAACGCTTTGCTGAGACAACTTTACTTTTATGGGATATGGTGACTCGCATTAAGAATAGTAATCCTTTTGAACGCCCTCGTCTTGGCAATCAACAAGTAGAGATGACTATCGGGCAACCAATATCTGTTTCAGAACGTTACGCAGTTTATCAAGAAAATCGTCACGGTGCCAAACTTGCTGTAACCCATTTGACTAAAGATTTGCAACACGGGATAGAGAGTTTAATTTAGTGAAATCCTAAGGAATTTGTAGCTTGCTTGGGCGTATGCCTAGCAAAATTTCAATAGGTTGTGTTTCTCCTTTAAACCTTCCCATCTAGCTTCATCTGCATCAAAATCAGGTGGAGCAGGCTGGGTTTTAGCAAACCAGTCTCTTAAAGCCTTGATTTTATGTCAGTTGCAGCAGATGGTACGCAACTTACTGGCAGAAGGGATGGGTGTAGAACAAGTAACTCGGTTAACTGGTTTGTCTGTAGCCCAAGTAGAGGAACTGAGCAGTTAAACGCTGTAAATTAGCAGATATTACCTTACCTTACTTGTTTAAATTCTAAGAGCGATCGCCTTCTGAGATTTTTTTTAAGTGTTGCGCGATCGCTTACTTTTTCATATCTTCCTTTGGTTATAAATTTATAACTTATCTACCCTCTCGTTGATGGATTTGTCTTGGGGATCGTAATCTATCTTCAGCGGGGTTAAACCATCATCGATTATTAGTTAATTTTCTTTAAGAAAGCGAAAAGTAGTTTTCTGAGTAACTGCGGAAACTAAGCAATAATTGATTTTTTGGAGGGCATTATGACATTCACCACTACGGGTAGCTACGACAAAGGTAAAGAAGCTCTTAAGGGCTTGAATGTAGACGATCAGCTAGGATTGCTGTGGTTTGTTTACACTAAGATGGGTAAATCAATCACACCAGCGGCTCCAGGGGCTTCTGGCTCTGATATTGCACAGGGATTGTTCAATCAAGTTAAAGAACTCTCCCATGAAGAACAGCTGCAAGTTCAGCGTGACATCGCTACAAATGCTAATACTCAGATTAGCCGTCAATACGGCTCTTTGAGTCCTGAAACTAAGCTGGCTTTCTGGTACTTTTTAGCGCAAGGAATGGACAACGGTACCATCATTCCTATGCCTCCTAATTATGAACTTCCCCAAGAAGGAAAAGACTTGTTAGCGCAAATTGAAGGCATGGATTTTCAGCAGCAAATTGATTTCTTACGTGGTGCTGTATTACCTATGGGTGCTGAAGCTGCACCGGGATCTGATATCTAGAAAGATTAGTAAATATCGGACTGATTCCTCTCAATCATCCTCCGCTAATTGGGGAAGCAATTAGCGGTTTTTTGATTTTTGCGATCGCTCTTTAAGGTGGCGCTAGACAAACAAAGTTAACAAAATAGTAGGTTGGGGAGCCACACAAAAAGCGTATTTTTATACGCCCTTACGAGTGGTGTTTGCGGTAACGCAACAAATGCAATATAAGCATTTGTTGCGTTTTGCTATTTCGGTCAGCCTAAATACAATTGTTATGAATTGGTGTTCTAGTGCTTACCGATAGCTAAACTCAGCTTCTCTTGCTGTGCCTCCCACTACTTCCGGCGCATCTACAACAATACGCATTTGGTCGCAGTAAACTGTTACCAAAGGCTGACCTAAGCCTAACTGGGAGAAAGGACTAATTGTAGGTACTTCCAATTTGCCACTAACTGCCTTTAGCTGAGACTCTAATCCACTTTTGAAAAATAGCACATTGGAGTCTAGGGTACTGAAGGCAGATCCGGTTAAGGGTTGTCGCCACCAGGTAGAAAGGGGTAATGGGGTGTTTGTGTAACTGAGGCTGCACAACTGCTTATCGCCTTGACGGACAGTGACAAGAGAATTGTCGCCTTTTTGCCACGTAAATTCAGCTATTTCTTTGGGTAGTCCCCAAATTTCTCGTCCACCAGCAACAGAATCAGAATTGTCTACATAAATATGGGAAACCCAACCGCCCAATTTTCCTTCATAGCTGACGATACCAGGGACAACAATTAACTCGCTGTACTCTAATACTGAACCTGTGCCGTAATAGGATAAGTAAACCCCGCCTAGCGTTTTTCCTGGGAATACAGAGACGATTTCAAACTCTGGAGGGATGAAAGGACGCGCTTTGGGAATATCTACCAAATGCAAGGTTTGTAATGCGTAACCTTGAAGCGTCCAAGGTGCCTGGGGATATGTCATTTGAAACTCCTAAAATCGTATTTAATTTTATTAAGACTTTTTTCTAAACAAATAAACATCATCACGTCGATAGGTTAATTGAAATTGCGGTGCATTTCTGAGTTGATTGACAAAGTTGGCGGCAAATTCTCGATTACCAGATCCGCCGGGATAACGCACATTCAGCAAGACATACTCAAAGGCTGAAAGGCCGGCGGGTGGTGGATTAAAATCGTCAACGAACTGGATCAGGCGGCGGTGGGTTAAATGGGGGACAATTCTGTGGGTAGTTAAGACACCATCAGAAGTTTGAATTTGCGCGATCGCTTCCCGCGTTGCTTGCCAATTATCTAGCGAAATCTGATATTTTGACCAAAAATACCCATACTTTGCTAATGCTAAGAAAGCTACTAGCGACCAGAGAATTATCGCCTTTCTATTTTTCAACCAACTACGATTAGCAGCAAGACTAGAAATTACAGCCAGCAGCAGAAAAGGCAAAATTGGCAAAGAATACTGATGAATTAAATCCCGTTGATGGGGTTTGTCGGAAAGAATGTTCAACATGAAAGCGGGAATAGAACTCACCAAAGGAGTTAAATGCTGCGGCGAAAGCCCCCAAATTAACGGTAAAATTAAAAGTATTAAATAGTTTATGGTATTAATTGAGAATATTCTTCCTAACACCAATTCTGGCTTAAATACTAAATTTCTCGCAATGTCTAAAACTGAATTGCCGAGATAACTGTAACGTTCCACTGCTGCGGCTTCACTGCTGCTGAAGAACGGAATAACCACCTGAGTTGCAATGAGGAACCAGGCAATACCAGCGCAGAGAGCAAAAGCACCATAAAAACGTCTCTTCTCGAACACCAGCAGCCAGAAACCCATCGCCGCTACAGTTAGAGATAAGACAGCTTTACATCCCAAAATAAAAATAATACTTAAACAAAACCACCCGATTTTACTTTCCCTAGCACACCATACGGCTGCTAAAAAGACGGGAACAGCCATAACTTCTGGGTGAAATTCAAATAAATTAACATTAAAAATTAACGGGTAGAGTAAGTACGCCGCTGCCATTGCTACGCATTGTGATTGTTTTAACCCCGCCTGATGTGCAAGGTGCCACATCGGTAATGCACCCAAAGATAAGGCAACAGCTTGGACTATCAATAACCAGTGAACATTTGGGAAAATTTTGTAAAATAAAGCCAGCGGATAAACTGCCCAAGCTGCATGGTTTCCCATGTGATGAAAGCCGAGAATAGAGGAAATCGGCGGTTGTCCTTGACTGATTAAATAAACTACTTGATCGTAAATTCCCAGGTCAAAAGCCCCCGATTGAAACATTGCGTGTCTAAGACTGCTACACGCAAATAAAATTAAGATACTTGTGCCGATTGTTAGCGCCACAGCACCAGGCTTTAACAGTTTTTCTTTCATAATATTTTTGAACCGCTTCAGGCACAGGGTAAATCTCTGTTGATCCCTTATATTATTAGAGGAAATTTCCACCAATTGGTTTGATAGCGGGCATTGCCCACTCTACATTAATTGCTGAATTAATCCAATCTTCACCCTGCCCAGAGGTGTTGGGCAAATCTAATAGATAAACTGGCAAGAAAGATGGTGAAAAAGCCGATTGTAGGGTATCCCCAACGCGGATAACGGGAAAGTAATAAACCAAGCGCGATCGCTAGTGATACAATTCCATAAGCAATCCGACCAATTGACCAAGTACCTCCAGAGTTCAAAATTAATCCCAAACCACAAAAACCATAAATTACTGTCACCAAACTCAACTGTTTGCGTAAGTGCCATAACAAGTAGCCACCACCTACTAAAGCAACCGTATTAATCAACGGATCGCCCGCCACGAGCCATAAAATTAACCATAACAAACAAAAACCATATCTAACTTTAACCTCACCCAATTTTTTCCGGAATCGCCACAACAAAAAGCCACTAGCGACAATAATTAAAAATAGCAGTGGATGCAAAGGGTCTACAATTGAGCCGTGTTTCCAGTTTGCTGTCCCCACCGAAATTTGCATCAGCATTTTCCCCCAACCTTGCCAATCAAACCCCACATTTTGTCGCCATCCCCGCTGTGCATTGACAAACGCTAAGGGGTCTGCAAAACGAATCCAGCAATACAAACTAAACAGCAGCAAACCAACTGCGGTAGCTAAACTGGAAACGTAGGCAATCAGGGGTCTGCGTTGTCTCCAGGCTACTATCAAAAAAGCGGGGATAAGTGCTATCCCAGTTGGTCGAGTTGCAGTTGCTAATGCACCGCACAAAGCTAACCAAAAATACTGTTTTTTATCAAATGCTCTCAAAGCGGCTGTACTTAGTAACAGAAACAGCCCTTCTGTATAAATTACCGTTCCAAATAGAGAAAACGGACACCAAGCGAGCACAGCACTTGACCACCTTGCAGCACTTTTTCCATGATTTTCTTCTACCCAAAAGTAAACAATAATTATTGCGCCCAAAAAGGCAAAATTGTTTACTAATGTTCCTACTACTTCAAAGGGTAAGCCAAGGAGCATTATTCCACGAACAATTAAAGGAAATAGGGGAAAAAAAGCAACATTATGCCCTTTTCCATCATTGATATATTCGTAGCCAGTAGTAGCGATCGCGCGATAATGTACACTATCCCAATAATCGAAAACTCCCCAGCCAAACGTAGGCGCAACCCCACCTGGTGGAGCCGGAAGCAGCGGAGCAATCAATATCATTGCTATCAAAATCACGAGTCTGCTAATTAGCCACATTCCCACTGCAAAGATGAAAGCATTGTTTAAAAAAGCTTTTTTTGTATCAATTGTTCCAGCTTCATTCATGAGTTATAGCCTTAGTTAAATTCCTGGGGCGGTCAACATCGACTCCCCGATGCACTCCGAGATAGTAAGCCAAGATTTGCAGGGGAATAACTGTTAAAAGGGGAGAGAGTAATTCGTCTACTTCAGGTACAGACAACACATCATCAAATATTTCAGACTTGATGGATGTTACCCCAATTAGGCGAACACCACAAGCCTTTGCTTTCTGAGCATTTGCAAGGACTTTTTCGTAAACGACACCAGGCATAGCGATCGCTACCACAGCAACTTTAGAATCTAGGATGGCAATTGGCCCGTGCAAAAATTCTCCACTATGATAACCTTCGGCGTGAATATAGCTGGTTTCTTTTAGTTTCAATGCTCCCTCTAAAGCAATGGTAAAGTTAATACCTCGCCCTAATAAAATCCAATTTTGTGTTTCCTTTAAATCTTGCGCTAATTTTTCAATATCGTCTTTTTGGGTTTGCAAGATTATGTCTATTTTCGCAGGAATTTGTCGTAATTGTGCCATGATTTGATGTAATTGTTCCGCCGATAAAAATTGGCGGTAGTAAGCCAAATCAAGAGCTAAACAGTAAAACGCTATCAACTGAGCCACAAACGTTTTTGTGGCAGCGATCGCTACTTCAATTCCTGCCTGCGTATGGATAGTATGATCTACCAGTTTCTCTAAAGAACTTCCTGTTTTATTGGTAATTCCTAAAAGTCGCTGCTTCACCCTACGATTTTTTTCTATTTCCAACGCAGCGAGTGTATCTGCGGTTTCTCCGGACTGGGTAACGCCAATGATAAGTGTGTTAGCAGTTGGGGGCGGTGGTGCATCTCGAAATTCCGCAGCATCATGTACTATAGTGGGAAGTTTTGCCACTTGTTCAAACAAAGATTTACCTACTAAGCCGGCATACAAACTACTACCACAAGCAATAATTTGAATTTGGTTTATATCAAGGTAAAACTTAGAGTAAAAACCTAAATTTATGATGTGTTCACCTAATGCTGGTATTGACTGATTAGTAAAAGCATCTAAACAAGCTTGTACCACGGCTGACTGCTCGTGGATTTCCTTAAGTGTGTAATGTTCAACTTTATTTTCTTTCATCAGTATCTCCGTTAAATTAATTTCGACTACTCTTAAAGTTGAAAAACATAATTATCATCTTTTGTCAATTGTCCGTTGAGGTTAAAGTTGAGTATAAATTATTGTTGTTAGGTTGAAAAGTTAGAACCTGACAAGGCTTTAACTTTTCAATCCGGCAACGTTTCAATGACCAACGACTAAGACAGCCCAAACAATCGTATAGTGTAAAGTACAGCGAATTATTAAATAAATATGAAAGCGATCGCTCTCCTTGGCTCTACCGGATCAATTGGAACTCAGACGCTAGATATCGTGGCTCAGTACCCGGACCAGTTTCGGATTGTAGGGTTAGCAGCTGGACGCAACGTAGAAATGCTTGCTGCACAAATACGACAGTTTCGCCCAAGCATAGCAGCCATCTGCGAAGAAGAGAAATTGTCAGAACTGAAAGAGGCGATAAAAGACCTCGACCCCCAGCCCGTCCTACTTGCGGGCCAAGCCGGGGTGATTGAAGTTGCCCGTTACAGCGATGCCCAAATCGTAGTCACTGGTATTGTCGGCTGTGCAGGTCTATTGCCAACCATCGCTGCAATTGAAGCTGGAAAAGACATTGCTCTGGCAAATAAAGAAACTCTAATTGCTGGGGGGCCAGTTGTGCTGCCTTTGGTGGAGAAATATGGCGTTAAGTTGCTGCCAGCTGACTCAGAACATTCTGCCATCTTTCAGTGCCTTCAAGGGGTTAAGATGGGCGGCTTGCGGCGAATTTTGCTCACGGCTTCAGGAGGTGCTTTCCGCGATTTGCCTGTAGAAAAATTAGCAACAGTTAAAGTTGCAGATGCCCTCAAGCATCCTAATTGGTCAATGGGTAAAAAAATTACTATAGACTCCGCCACCTTGATGAATAAAGGGCTAGAAGTAATTGAGGCTCATTTCCTATTTGGCATGGATTACGACCATATTGATATTGTCATTCATCCCCAAAGTATTATTCACTCATTAATTGAGTTACAAGATACTTCAGTTTTAGCTCAGTTGGGTTGGCCTGATATGCGTTTGCCGCTGCTTTATGCGTTGTCATGGCCGGAACGAATTCATACAGATTGGCAACAGTTAGATTTAGTAAAAGCTGGAAATTTAACTTTCAAAGAACCAGATCATCAAAAGTATCCCTGTATGCAACTTGCCTATACAGCGGGAAGAGCTGGTGGTTCAATGCCTGCTGTATTGAATGCGGCAAATGAACAGGCAGTGGCGCTCTTTTTGGAAGAAAAAATCGAATTTTTGGATATTCCGCGTTGTATTGAATATGTATGCGATCGCCATCAATCCGACAATCGACCAAATCCTTCTCTTGATGACATTGTAGCAGCCGACGAATGGGCAAGGCAGGAAGTTTTAGCGGCAAGAGATAAGATTGGACGCGATCGCCTTCTCTTCCTTAGCTAAGATAAATTCATCATTGACAGGAGTTACGCAGTTGGTACAAGAGTCAGCCAAGGAGCCGCTAAGTAGGAACGCACCGCCTCCCGAACAATACTGGCTTTGGACTCATACCAACTAATGCCAGTATTAAACCAATGCATCTCCAGGCGTAGAAACGCTCGAATCGCCAAACCAATGTGATTGCGTTGAGCACGAGAAGAACGCACTTGGGCTTTTTCAACCCCACA
>NZ_JACJOY010000054.1:0-17263 GCF_014695815.1 Trichocoleus sp. FACHB-6 | reverse complement strand
GCTGTAAGAGTTTGGTCAAAAATTTTGAGCGAACTCTCAACCATGCCACTGCTAAAATCAATCTCTGCTTTATCAGACTGATGCTCAAACGGCTAGCCAATGAATAGATCCCAAATGGGTTCTAATAAGTGAACAGTCCCTCAGTGAAGCCGAATGGGCCTAAAAGGCTGCTTGTATTTACTGACGTGATTCCGAGGGACATTGATGCCGAGTTGAACAGTTCAACTGTAAAACCGGGCGTAAGGAACTCGTTTGTATTTAGTGCAACACCAAACTGGAGCGTTGAAATAGCTGTAGCGAAATCAAGTGTTAGGATACCTGCCGCATTGCCTTCCAAACTTGGGTCTTGAACAAAGACTGTTTCACCTGGCCCCAAAGCCGCGTAGCTTGCATCAGTAGAGTCAAATCCATCTATTTTGAAATCAAATGTGACTCCCTGAAAACTTAGATTATCTACTACTGTTTGAAAAGGCAGCTCATTAAGAAACTGTTTGTAAATGTTCGTTAAGCAGTTTGGGCTTCCCAAGTTCGACGATTTTTGGCTAAACATCGGAGCATTAGCCGAATCATAACGACATAAATCATGCCCTCGTGATTTTCGGGCAACCGTTCATAGTCGCGGGTAAGGATGCGTGCATTTTCTAACCAAGTCCAAGTCCGTTCAACAATCCATCGTTTTGGTTCAACTTGAAAGCCTTGGGATGCCGTTGGACGTTGAGTGAGTTCAAGTTTAACTTGTCGCTCCTGCTGTTCAAAGAAGTGTTCAATTAATGCCCCTAAAGCTCCACGATACCCTTGGTCTGCCAAGACTTTGACAATTCGCTCAAACATCTCTAGTACCCATACTAAAACCGCAGGCGCGGCTTTGACATCCGCCGTATTTGCAGAGGTAACATAGCAACCGAGCACCAGTCCTAACACATCGACAACAACATGCCGTTTGCGCCCTTTCACCTTTTTGTGACCATCAACGCCGTGTTCTTCCCCCCTTTTTGTCCGAGTTTGACGGACTGACTATCTATAATGACCAAACTGGGTTCGGCATCACGCCCCTGTGCTGTTCGCACCTCTTGCACCAAAATGGTGTTGATTTGCTCCCAAATACCTAGGCGCACCCACAGGCGGAAGTATCCGTACACCGTTCGCCATGCGGGAAAATCACGCGGTAAATTTCGCCATTTGACCCCATTATCCGCTCGGTAGAAAATCGCGTTTAGCACATCCGGTAAGCTCACTTCCCGGTCTTTCCCCACAGGTTTTTTTGCGGGTAAAAGCGGTTCTATTAGGTGCCATTCCTTATCGGTGAGGTCACTGTCGTACAAGGGTTGGCTCATTGGCTCAAGTGTTAGAAGATGGACTACTTAGGTATGGCTCATTCCATCTCAGCACAGAACATTCGCTTTATATTTATTTACAAACAGATTCTTACGGTTCCACCCAATGTTTCTCCTAATAAGCCAGTTCCTCTAGTCATTGATATTCAAGGCAAATCGGGGAATGCGATCGCTAAATTTGACAACTTTCAAGAAAAACTGATGCACCTCATCGTTGTCAGTGACGATTTTCAGTTTTTCAATCATATTCATCCCACCTACAAGCAAAATCGACGCTTTGAAATAAATGCCAGTTTTCCCCAACCTGGTAATTACAGCCTTTTTAGCGACTATAAACCAAGCGGAGAAAAGGAACAAGTCTCGGTATTAAAAGCACAAGTGGCAGGCAAAATTCCTTCACCTGACCCAATTGTTGACCTAAATTCTGCTAAAACTTTTGGTGATACGAAAGTGAATCTTACCTTTTCTAAGCCAAAACTAAAAGCAGGTGAAGATGTTACCTTGCAGTTTAACTTACAAAATGCTGCTGACAATCAACCTATTAAAGATTTGCAGCCTTACTTAGGAGAGAAAGGGCATTTAGTAATTCTGCGACACTCCCCAAATTTGACAGCCGCAGATTACATTCACGCCCACGCCATGAAAAATACTCCCCCAGAGCAGGTATCTTTCCACACTCAGTTTCCTCAACCAGGAAAATATAAAGTTTGGGGTCAATTTAATCGCGGTGGCAAGGTTGTTACGGCTGACTTTTGGGTTGAGGTTATTTAAAAGTTTCAGGTTAACTGCTTGGGTTGTGTTTTTTTGAAATCACTGGATATTATTTCTAATAGCCAGTGATTTCTGCTTGCGAGTTAGTGCTGAATAGCCACCTAAAGCAGCTAGCATTACTATACCTAATGTAGAACTGGATTCGGGGACGGACTTTTCTATGGCGACGGGTTTAACTCCTGAGAGGGAAATCAAATAACTATTGCCGCCTGTGGTGTTTTCTCCTGTCCAATTGCTAAGAGGTGAGTTACCCCCTGGCCCCGTGGGCCCAACAACTGCCTGGAATGGCTGATCAGGGAAAATTAGTCCCTCATTGCTGACCGGATCGTTCTTGAACCAAGAGATTCCCAGGAAGTAGTCTCCCGCAGGTAACAAAGTTGGTAGCAGTCGAGGTAAAGCAGAAACATTATCAAAAGTTTTTTCTGGATAGGTTGCACCAGGTGTCAGTGGGGTATCATCATTGGCAATGACCCCCTTGCCATTGGAGTCGAACAGGAACAACTGGAAGTCAGCAAGTAGGGAGTAACCAGGGCTAAAACTGTATAGCCCAGCTGAAAATGGAGTTGTACCAGTCAGGGATATCTTGAACAGATCAACATCAATAGGACTATCAATTTCTCCGGAAATAAAGTCTAATGTGGCTGGCCCTCCTGAAATAATTTGGGGATTAGAAAGCAGTTGACCAGCATCCCCAATTTCAACAAATCCATTTTCTCCTATAGGGGGGAACTGTCCATTATTCTTCACAAAACCTGTGGTTTGGGCGCTTGCTGACCAGCTGACAATAAGATTCGTAGCAATAGCCACTGATGTAGCCGTTATTAGACTTGTTTTCCTTAAAACAGCCGGGATACCCATGATTTTCACTCCTCGAAAAATCTAATATTAGAGATTAGGAATAGTTCCAAGTAAGGCTGTAAGTTTTAGCTAATTTTATTTAGCTTTTACACACTCTACACCCTCCGTCATCTAGATGCTGTTTAATTATGTCCCCCTACTATTTATTAAATTTGTTTTAAAATTGAGAAATTATATTTTTTAGTTAAATATCTTAGATTACATATTTATACATAATATAAATATGGAGAAATCTGCCTGAAGATTGAACTTTTACTAGGTAGACTTGTCCCCTAAAATAGTTGTTCAGGCTTCCCGGTTTTTGATTAGCTCTCTTGGAAAAAAACCGCGTCTCTAAACTGGCGCTTATCCGAATATAGCAATCCTATTTGAGTTGTGAGAGACCAGCACTTTAGATTCCCGACTTCTCTAAGAAGTCGGGAATCTGGCATTCACGAATCATTTAGGACTGCTATAGCTAATGGCTAAGAGATATTAGCCTCAAACTATAAACGAAGTAATTAAAATTAATTGAAAGACCTGGGCATTATTCCTACTACTAGCTCTCGTTGCTGATTTATCGTGTTAGATATTATGGTGTTGCAAAGCCTTGCATTAGTCAGATTTGCTTCTTGAAGATTTGCTCCGCTCAAGTCTGCCTCAGTTAAGTTTGCCCAGGCGAGGTCTGCACCAGTTAGGTTAACTTGACACAAATTAGCTTCTACTAGCCTGGCTCCACATAGCTCTGCTCCAGCTAGATTGGATCTAACCAAGTTAGTTCCAATCAAAGATGCCTCATTTAGTTTGGCAAAGCTGAGGTCGGCATCACTCACATCTGCCTCACACAGAGAAGTTGCCGATAGATTGGCTCCTTTCAATTTCACCTTCCACAAGAAAGCCCCACACAGGTTTGCCTTCGTCAAATCAGCATCAATTAAATTACCTTCATACAGGTTTGCTTCGCGGCAGTCAGCTTCGCGGAGATTAGCGTCTTGCAGGTTTGCGCCACTTAGGTTGGCACCCTTTAGGATAGCTTCACTAAGATTTGCTCCCCGCAAATCTGCTCCTATCAACTTAACCCCACTCAAATTAACCCCTCTGAGGTTAATTCCACTCAAGTTAGCTCCACTCAAGTCCATCTCGATAGGGGATTTCCTATTGATTTCTCCTATAAGAAATTCTTTTTGTAAAGCATAATTTTTATAGAAATCTTCTTTATAATTCATATTATTTTCTCTTTGAGTATTTCAGGTAGTTAATAAAATCAAAGGTTGATTTTGCTGAATTCTGTTCAGCCTTTTGATAAAAGCGACAATCATCAGTGAGATAATTTAATGTGATATACACTGTTTTTGCAGTTGCACTGCGATCGCATCCATCAATTGTTTGTTTATGACTGGCTTAGTCAAGTAATCAGCAGCACCTAATTCCAAACCTAGGCGTCGTGAGGCATTGCTCTCTTCACCACTCAAAAAAATAAAAGGAATTCTTGCAGTTTTGGTGTTTTGACGCAACGCTTCTAACACCTCGTAACCATTCATTTCCGGCATATTGATGTCAGAAATAATCAAATCTGGCAGCTGTTCGTTGGCTAACTGCAAACCAATTAAGCCATTTTTAGCACCGATTGCCTGGAAACCCTGAGATTCAATGAGGTCAAGAAGGCTGGTTAAAGTGTCTGTAGCATCTTCAATAACCAGAACTTTTCTATCCATTTCGCTTCCTCTATTCAATCCAAGATTGAGCGTGGTGAATCAAGCTGACAAGACACCAACAATTAGGTCAAGCTGCTTTGAAGCATTTTAAATTTACACTACGCAAGTAGAGAAATCGGGGAAGAAATCGGGAAGAAACTGGGCAAAAATCGGGAAGAAATCGGGAAGATAGCTTGGGAGGAGGAGAGTGGGGATTGGGAACTGGGGACTGGGCAATACGGTTCAGTGAGAAATAATTCTAGGTTAGGGAGAAGTCAGAAGTATTGGATACCAATGAGAACCCCTCTAAAGAATTCCCAATTACAAAATTACGAATACCAAGTAACAAAAGTTAGGAAACCTTAATATTTTATGATAGCTGCTTTAAGCGGTATCCTAAACCGTGAACCGTTTCAATCACGTCTTCGGGAGCTGCTACAGTTCGGAGTTTCTGACGCAGACTTTTGATGTGAGCCTTGACGGTATCCTCTTCCGGCGGATTTTCACTAGACCAAAGGCTATCTATAATCGCAGAACGGCTTAGCACCCGGCGACCATTGCGGAGAAACAGTTCCAGAAGACTGAATTCCTTGGGAGTTAATTGCAAAGGCTGATTCTGGTAGGAGACTTCATAGGTGCTGGGATTGAGGTGCAAGCCTCCCCAGACTAGAGTCGGTGCAGAGGGAGAACTGCCCCGACGCAGTAAAGCTCGGATACGGGCTAATAATTCTTGCAGATCAAACGGTTTTACTACATAGTCATCGGCTCCAGCGTCTAAACCATTGACTTTATCGCTACTGGTGTCGCGTGCTGTCAGCATCAGGATTGGTAGATGATAGCCGTGTGTGCGTAGACGTTGGCAAAGACTGAACCCATCCAGCTTGGGAAGTGTTACATCCAGCAAAATCAGGTCGTAAGCGATCGCTTTGGCTTGGCTCCAACCCGCCTCCCCATCCTTGACCACATCTACCACATAGAGCTGGTCTGTAAGGGCTTCAGCCAGCGCTTCCGCCAGACGCACATCATCTTCAACTAGCAGAATCCGCATATTAATCGGAGAGGAGATAGGGAGTAATCTTACTCGGCACTTGTCATCTATCCTGAGAGTAAACTACTAGCCCAATAATCATAGAATTTTATAGGCATTAAAAAATACTGTATATGAAATGGTCGCAGGAAAGAAAAATCATTGCAGGTGGTTTTGGGTTGGCGATGCTCATTCTTAGCATTGTTAGCACAGCTTCCTATCAAAACACAACCAAGCTATTTCAAAGGCAAAAACGCGTAGAGAAAACCTACCAAGTCCTGCAAGAGATTAGGGATGTACTGACGACGCTGCGGGATGCTGAGAGAGCTAGGCGCGGCTATATTATCACTGGAAAAGAGTTGTATTTAGTAACATACAACACTGCCATTAAAGAGATTAACCCAAAATTTAACCAGGTGCGACGGGAAACGGCTGATAATCTCAACCATCAACGTAGCCTGGATATCATCGAGCCTTTAATTGCTCAAAGAGTTACATTAATCAAAAAGTCTGTTGAGTTGTACAAGCAGAATAAATCTGATACAGCAACTCAAATAGAGCTGACAGATAAAGGGATTATGATCCACGATGAAATCTGGAAAATTATTGCCCAAATGGAAGGCGAGGAGCAATTATTATTGCAGCGTCGAGCTGAGCAATCGGAAGCAAGTTTCCAAGACACAATGCTACTAGAAATTGTAGGCTCTTTCTTGAGCTTTAGTTTGCTTTTTGGAGTCTACTCGTTGCTGTATCAGCAAATCAAAAAACGGCAACGAGTAGAAGATATTTTGCGGGAAAGCGAACAACGATACCGAAATTTATTTCAACTTCATCCCTATCCTCTATGGGTTTTCGATTTAGAAACTTTATCTTTCCTCGCTGTCAATGATGCAGCGATTAATGATTACGGCTACTCACAGGTAGAATTTTTATCTATGACGATTAAGGATATTTGTCCACCTGAAGATTTACCTGTTTTCCTTGACAAAAATTCGGTACACTTTTCCCAAGTTAAGCAAGCCGGAGTATGGAGACATCAGAAACAGGATGGAACCCCGATATATGTAGAAATTACTGCCCATGAATTAGTATTTGCGGGGCGACAAGCAAGGCTGATGTTAGCTCGTGACATCACTCAGGAAAAGCAAGCACAAGAGGCGTTACAAGCCAGCGAGGAAAAGTTTCGCCAAATTGCTGAAAATATCCATGAAATTTTTTGGATGAGCGATGATGAACTGCATGAAGTTTTATATGTTAATCCTGTTTATGAAGAAATTTGGGGACGTACCTGTGAGAATTTATATGCAAATCCTAAATCTTTTATAAATGCCGTACATCCAGAAGATCGAGATCGGGTAATTGCGAACCTTGAGCAGAACGCCAAAAAAGAATTTGATATTGAGTATCGGATTATGCGACCAGATGAATCAGTTCGCTGGGTTTGGGATCGCTGTTTCCCTATTAAAAATGCGGCAGGAGAAGTCTATCGGCGGGCTGGGGTAACACAAGATATCACTGAGCGCAAGCAGGCGGAAGAAATTCGCCGCACTTTGGAAAAAGAACGAGAAATCAACGAACTGAAACTACGCTTTTTTTCAATGGCTTCTCACGAGTTTCGCACTCCTTTAAGCACTATTTTAATTTCAGCTCAATTATTGGAAAATAGCAGCAAAGAGTGGTCGGAAGAGAAAAAACTTAAAAATCTCTATCGCATTCAATCGGCTGCTAAAACTATGACTCAGTTATTAACTGATATTTTGACTCTAACAAGAGCGGAATCTGGAAAGTTAGAATTTAATCCAGAACCTTTAAATATAGAAAATTTCTGTCAGTCTCTAGTCGAAGAAATTGAGTTCAGCACTCGCGCTCAACAAAATATATTTTTTATCAGCCAATGCGTAGGTAAATCGGCTTGCATGGATGAAAAGCTGCTGCGCTCGATTTTTACTAATCTGCTGTCTAATGCCATCAAGTATTCGCCAGAGGATAGCCATATTTATTTTATCCTCAGTTATGAATTGGGAGAGGCTGTTTTTCAGATTCAAGATAAGGGAATTGGGATTTCTCCTGAGGACCAAGAACTGCTGTATCAATCTTTCCACCGGGGGAAAAATGTGGGTGATGTTGCGGGGACAGGGTTAGGCTTAGCTGTTGTCAAAAAGTGTGTAGAGTTACACGGTGGTAGCATTGCGGTAGAAAGTAAAGTTGGGCGTGGGACTACGTTTACTGTGGCAATTCCTTGGGATATTAATGTTTCAAATAATGAGGAGAAAACGCCTGACGACTGAAGTCGCGGCTACACAAACTAAGCCTACGCTGACTAATAATAGGTGTAAATAAAAAAAAACGCCTGGCGACTGAAGGCGCGGCTACACAAACTAAGCCCGCCTGCGCGGGCTAGTAAGTAATAGTTATCAATAAAAAAAGCAAAGTTGGGTTAGGTTGGGTGATTGCGTGAAACCCAACCTAAAATTATTTTTAACTTTCACCAGGTTAGGGCGATCGCATAATCGGCGGCTTCCAGTCGGAGTAGTTTGCTATGTGACCCCAGTATGCCATGTAGCCAGTAAGCGCCCAGATGAGAGCAGCTATTATCAGTACAGCTGCGCCAATCATTCGCCAGGTGCGATTAGTTTGCAGATAAAGTGATGGTGCAGCGAGGACACCACCTAATCCAGTCAGGATGAAGCCGATACCGGATAGGAGTGGCTGTCGTGTCAAATTCAGGTTGATGATCCGCGCCCCAATTACAATGGCAGTCAAACCAGCGAAGAAGGCGTACATTGCCACTGTTAGTAAGTCCCAACCCTGCGCGATCGCTATTGATGCGGCTACGAATAAAATCCCGAACAAAACTGATGTCTCACCATAAGCAATGTTGAAGCTGCCAGTAACAGGCCATGTAAAAGTCATGTGTAAGCCAGTTACGAGTGCGATCGCGCCCGTCATGCCAAAGCCTGGAATCCACCTTTTCTGATTATCGGCACCAAGTCCCCAATACACGTAGGAAGCTAAGATAAATAGCCCCGCTACCATATTGATTAGCATCAGCGTTATGTAATTGACAAACACGATACTCTAACCCTCCTCTCCCCAAGTTCGTAACTGTAGATAGACTAGCACCAGTGTCACCGCTAGCAGTACTGTGGCGGCGGCGGCGGCATAACCAAAATCAAATTGGGCAAATGCTTGATCGTATATGTAGTACACCAGTAAATTAGTTGAATTTAATGGCCCACCGCCAGTAATCACATAAACTTGCTCGAAACTCCGCAGTGTAAAAATGGCTGTGGTGACTGTGGCAAAGACTAGAGTAGGTCGCAATCCGGGTAAAGTAATATGCCAAAATTGTTGCCAGGAATTTGCTCCATCTAGTTCTGCTGCTTCATAGCGACTGGGGGGAATTGCCTGCAAACCTGCCAGAAACACCACCATATTAAAACCTAGCTGTTTCCAGATACTTAATAATATCAACACTGGCATTGCCCAAATCGTGCTACCTAGCCAGGGAATCGGTTCAATATTGATAGAATCTAGCAGGGCGTTGACTGGCCCTTCCGTTTGAAACAGCCAGCGAAAGCCTAAACCAGCGGCTACGAGACTTGTGATAGAAGGAATAAAATAGGCAGTTCGCAAAATTCCCCGCAAGGCAAAGGAACGATTTAGCAGCACTGCTAAACCCAAGGGAATAATTAAACTGGGAATAACTGTGGCAATGGTGAAATAAGCGGTGTTGCTGAGAACTTGCCAAAAGTCGGGTGTGAGGAGTAGGCGTAGGTAGTTCTTTAAACCTACCAAACGAACACCAGCAATGGTAAAACTACCTGTGGTAAAGCTGAGATAAAACAGGTAGGCGATAGGCCACAGCAGAAACAGTCCTAGTAAAATTAGGGCAGGGGCGAGGAAAATCCAGGCAGCGATCGCATCATTATCTAGCAGTTGCTTTTGAGAGAAGTGCGGGGATTTCATGGAACGGTTCGCTTGCAGTTGAGTCGGCGTATGGCTATTTTAGCCGGGCATTGGGTAAGATCCTGTTAATCTGTTGGCAGGAAGCGATCGCGTGAATCACACCGTCTTCAAGCAACGTTATAAACTAGCAAATCTTCCAATCCTGAGTATATTGCTTGGGCTAATGACTGTTAGTGGCTGTAATTCAACCAATACACCTTCAGCTTCTTCCCTAAGTGCTATTCAAGATAAATCAGGGACAGATCGATGGGTGGGACAATGGCAAGTCAACAATCCATCATCCAGTCAGGCGGTGAAATTTGTATTGACGCCAGAAGGTAAATTATTTATCCTCTCGCCTGAAACATCCTCTGAGCCTTCGGTTGCTTATGAAATCCCGGTTCAAAAGCTTTCTGACTCACCCACCTTACCTCCCAAGACTAAAATTGTTGATATTAAGGAAGCATTTAATAATCAAGCAACCAAGGCAAAACAATCTGAAGGGAAAACGTACATTGGTGCGATGAACCGTGCCCAACAAGCGTATTACTTGGAAAATAATAAATTTGGTACAACAATCGCGCAGTTGGGTGTTGGGATTAAGCCGGAGACAGAGAGTTATAATTACCAAATTGTGCCTCAAGGCAATGGCACTCAGAGCGTCATGAACACTGCCAAAGCCAAGCGCCCGGAACTTAATAGCTACACGGGTGCTGTATTTGTTATCGAAAATAACGGTGAAAATATTACAAGGGCGGCAATTTGCGAAACCGATAAACCCTCATCTACGCCGCCTGCGATGCCAACGCCGCCTAAGGATACATCTGGGGAAATTCAGTGTCCCGCTGGTTCCCATTTACTACAACGTTAAAGACTGCATGATTAGCAATTTAGCACCACCGGACTCCACACCTAGCTTAATAGTATCGCTACCAGTGTAAATGCTCAAGCTGCGAACCAAACCGACAGGACGCGAGAAGGTGAAGCTAAACAGTATATTGCCGCAGTGAACCGCGCTCAAGCGTGTATTTTTCATGCAAAAGTTTAGTTGCCGTTAAATGTCAGCGCTGTAGGGTTATTCTACCTGAAGGAGCTGTAAAATTTTGTTAATCTGCTGATGGTGAACTGTATGAACAAAACTGTCTTGAAGCTTTATAAATTTTCGGCTGGGTTGCCAATCTTTAATAAATTAATCGCCTCTAGCCTATTATTTGGGCTACTGGGTGGAATTGCTGCCATTGCCAATGCTCAAGTCCAAAACCCAGCCGAAAGGGCGCGACAGGCGGAACCTCAACAAATCATGGATATGTTGAACCGCGCTCAACAAGATTTTTATCGAGAATATGGTAGGTTTGCCTCAAAAATTGAGCATTTGGGATTCTGCAATTTGCAAAAGTCAAAAAACTACGGCTATATAATTTTCCCGCCAAACGATCCTACCCAGAGCGTACTGATGGTTGCCAAACCTTTTCGCCCGGATCTCAAAATGTACTCAAGCGGAGTATTTGTTACCAAAACTCAAGATAAATCTTTAACGGTTGCTGGGGTTTGTGAAACTATTAAATCCGTTGCCATACCTGGTATGCCGAAGTATTCCAACAAGGGAAAGTCGCCAATTGAATGTCCTGCTGGTTATCAGCTTGTGAAGTAGTGAATCCTGAAAAAGAAGTAACTTGGCGGCAGTGAGTTAAGCTAACGCTACGCTTTGTATGTCAATACAATCGATACTGGTAAAATGCTTTTAATCTCTCGACTGTTACCTGCATGAGTAAGACTTTCTTCAAGCATTGCTACCTTCAAGTTGGTTTGCCAATCCTGCTTTTACTTGGGTTACTTAGTAGTATCGCCACCAGTGTAAATGCTCAAGATCCAAACCAAACCGAGAGGACGAGAGAAAATCCTTCAACTAGGAACCAAACGGACAGTACGCGAGAAGGTGAAGCTAAACAGTATATTGCCGCAGTGAACCGCGCTCAACAAGCTTACTATCTTCAAAATGGCAAATTTGCCACATCGATGCAGCAGCTAGGGCTGGGACTTCAACGCCAGACGCAGAATTATCGCTACAGGATAGTCCTCCAACGTCAGAATAGTGCTTCTACCTCTGCAAGCGAACAGCCGAGTCTGTATGGTCAGCCAAGCGATCGCGTCGAGAGTGTGATGATGATTGCGGTTGCTAGACGCCCTGCACTTAAAAGCTATACAGGGGGAGTGTTTGCCACGATCTCTGTGCGTGCAACCAGTACCAGGGCTGTTGTTTGCGAAACCGATAAACCCTCAGCTTCGCCTCCGATACCGCAAGATGGTAGAAATCAATCCGGGCAAATTACCTGTCCTGCTGGTTCCCGTTTATTAAGAGGTTGAAGGCTACATGAGTGATAATTCTGCATCGGTTGATACGCCCAGCTTAGTTTCACCATCCGTTTATCCCAGCTTTTTTGGGGATGGTACACCTTTAAAATTGGGAGTGATGGCATCTGGGAATGGTAGTAATTTTGAGGCGGTAGCAGAAGCGATCGCGCAACAGCAACTCAATGCCCAAATTCAAGTTTTGATTTACAATAATCCCGGTGCAAAGGCAGCAGCAAGAGCCGAAAAGTGCGGCGTTCCGGCTGTTTTGCTGAATCACCGAGACTTTAATAGCCGCGAAGAGTTGGATCAAAAAATTGTTGAAACTTTACAGCAGTATCAGGTGGAATGGGTGATAATGGCGGGTTGGATGCGAGTCGTCACGCAAGTTTTAGTTGATGCTTTCCCCGACCGAATTATTAATATTCATCCCAGTTTGCTACCCAGTTTCAAGGGGATCAACGCAGTAGAGCAAGCCTTGAATACTGGGGTGAAAATTACTGGCTGTACGGTTCATCTAGTAAGTGTGGAAGTTGATAGCGGTAAGATTTTGCTACAAGCCGCTGTGCCAATTTTGCCGGACGACACGCTAGAAACGCTACACA
This sequence comes from Trichocoleus sp. FACHB-6, assembly GCF_014695815.1. Taxonomy (NCBI): domain Bacteria; kingdom Bacillati; phylum Cyanobacteriota; class Cyanophyceae; order Leptolyngbyales; family Trichocoleusaceae; genus Trichocoleus; species Trichocoleus sp. FACHB-6. The sequence goes on along the minus strand of NZ_JACJOY010000054.1, from coordinate 4,698 downwards.
CCAGGATTCAAATTCAGGAACACAAGATATTGCCGCAAGCGATCGCTATATGTCAGCGATCGCATTTTCTCGGTACTGGCGAAGAGGTCGCCTCCCAATGCTAGTTCCCAGTCCCAGCCTGGAAACTAGCAGGTTGCGGTTGCAGCCATGACCGAAGCGAATCAAACCGTAAACTTCACAACTTTTTATAGTCCAGCTTCCAAAGGCAACTAGAAATCACATTCGTAGTGATGTGAGCCACAATTGGCACTAGCAAATTACCAGTTGCTAAGGCACTATATCCCAACAGCAACCCCACTGTTGTTGCCCAAACTGCATAAGACCATTGCTGAGGGCTGCTGAGGTGTAATATTCCAAAACAGAAACTCGATCCTACCAACCCAACAACGTTTAACCCCACTGCTGGCAGCATCACACCCCGAAACAACAATTCTTCACTCAAACCGGGTAACAGCCCCAGCCAAATTAAATCAAGCCACAATAAAGGTTTTAGCACCAATTCCAGGTAGTAATCTGCGCTGCGCTGGTAAGCAGGCCAAAGGCGATAGACTATGCTACTAGCACCACTGATTCCCAGCCCCAAGCCCACCCCTAGAAGTAAAGCTTTTACTGTCAGGCTTAGGGGTAGGAGGGAGATGGAACCAAATTGCAAACACAGCTTGGAGATTAGCAGCAACACAACAGCTGTCGCCCCCATTGCAATTAGAATTTGGGTGCGCGTCAGGGGTTCGATTTCGGGATTCTCAGGAAGCTGTTTTGTCGCCATTTTGATTTTTGAGTTTTGAGTTTTAGGCTGGGCATTGCCTACTTACTGAATTTCCATTATCGACGAGAGCGCCATCCTCAGGGCAGATGGACTAATGCCTGCTCGATGAGCTACCAAGACACCCAACGCCTCTAAATATGAGTTTACCCGTAATGCTTTAATTCCCAGCTGCTCTGGAGGCACTTGCATTTGGGTTTGATTTTCTTGGACGGCAATAATTTGTGCTTTCGACTGGCTGAAGCTGAGGATAGCACTGCCACCGCAAGCAGTTGCAGGTACGACGACGGCATCAACTTGTTCTGCCCACATATCTTTAGTTTGACTTAAAGCTGTTTTTGTGGTGATAAATTGAGGTGCGCGACTAAGTCCCACCAGAACACAGGGTAAGAAGGTATAGCCCAATTCTTCGGCAGCTGAGCGGGGAGACAGGTGCGGATCGGGGGGCGATGGCGATAACGCCGGGGCGTGAGCGCAAGGAATTTGAAAAGTCCGCACCAGGAGATGACTAATTACGGCTTCGGCACCAGCCACGGGGTCTACTCCCCGCCCGTGCCGATAATTTTCCAGGGCTTCGCTTTCGATGTCATCGGGGAAACGGGCAACGACTGCGATCGCTTGGGCCCTCCCCTTGGTAATCAGCACCTCAGCCGCTCGTAACAAACTATCTGGATTTCCAATTGTCCCCCAACTGGCTCCAGAAGCGGCTCTTTGCAGTTCCACCTCTAGCGGTGCATCAGTCACCACATAGTCGGTGAGATTCAATCCCAGCGTGGCTCTGGTGGCATCCGCTGCCTGAATGTGCCGCAGCCGCAATTCTGGTTCAATGGCTCGATCGAGGATTAAACCCACCCGGTTTTGATGTACTGGTCGCAGCCCCCAACACGATGACGCGAATTTGTCAAGTCCGTAACCTTCAACATAGAAAGCGTTGGGCAAATTCCAGTAAAGCTGAGCGCCGTTGAGGACGTTGGGGTGAGTAATGAGGGTGTCAGATATTTGAGCGATCGCTCTGGCCACTGGCAGAGCATCCCCCGCATAACCGCCAATTGATGCCCCCACCCCAGTCGGGACAATCAATACAACCGTGTATTGACGCTGATTCATTTTAAATTTGTCTAACGAGTAAACTCGCCTTGAGCAAACAAAGCCTGTCTAAGCAGGGTTTGCAGCATTGACATCAGAGTCTACTGTGACAATTGCTTCAACGTGGGCTTTTTGTTTCTCAATATCTACACTAGTGACAGCCCAACGTAGAGGTTCACCTCGTTTTTGCAACTCGACCTCAATTGCCTGATTTAGTTGCACAGGCGATTCTTGGAGATCAATTTCAGCGGTAATAAAGTGTGTTGTCATCTTAATCCCTTCTAAAAACTTTATCTTGTTGTGTGAAATAACCCCTTTTTAAGGGGCAGGGTGGTTTCATTTATTAAAAGAAAATTCAGTAACGTTGATTTTGGTTGGCGGTAGGGGCTTATTGATTGCCATACCCCTACAAAATGTCGCAATGCCTCGATATTTTCTAAGGGTTGTATGAAACCACCCTGCTTAAAGAGGGCGCTGGGGGTAATACCCGCCCCTGTTGCCCAATAGGTGGGCGTTAGCCGTGCTACTTCTGAAACTGCCCAAATTGCAGTTCATAAAGCTCGTCTTCTTTCTCAGTTTCAATCTTCAGATTTGAGCGCGGATAAGCGATACATAGCAACGCATAACCCTGTGCCTGAAGTTCTGGACTAACGCCCATGCCATCAGTCTGATCAACCTTTCCTTCTACGATTTTAGCTGCACAGGTAGTGCAAACTCCCGCATTGCACGAACTCGGCAAGTCTATCCCAGCTGCATAGGCAGCTTGGAGGATAGCTTTATCCTCTGGCACTTCTATAGTCTGGCTGGTGCCTTGGTGTTGAATTTCGACGGTGTAAGTTTTAGACATCGTACAAGTCTTAAGCTTGAGACTCCGACTTCTTAATTATCCAGATTTTATATTCTATAAGTTAATCATCCCAGTTGCTGTGAAAAACAGGACAAAGAAAAATTTATTGCTTTTGATGCCTACGAGACGCTGGCAGAAACTTATGTAGCACTCATTGGGCCAAGTAGCGATCGCACACATTTAATTTTGGATTATGCTTGACAATTGGCACTTAATGCGAATCTACCAATGCCCCGGCTGTTGAAGATGCGATCGCACCCTGACTATAACTGGTGCGCGGCTCGAAAACTACTGGTACTGAATTACCTGCTCAATAAACTTCTGCCAATTATCATTAGGAATCCAAATCTGGTGTAAGTCTCTCTTCGCATCTTCGTCACTCATGCCTTCATGAATCAGGCGATAAAGATACATAAAGGCTGATACTCTCATGTTGGCAGCACAATGGACAAAAATATTTTTATCTGCATTGGCTTCCATAACGCTGAAAAAACGCCTGATATCATCAATGGTGGGATTTTCCCAAACCACAGGAATATGTACATATTCCATACCCTGAGTTTCAACTACTTCTTTCTCATCAGGCAAGGCATTTAATGATTCTGGTAATGCTAGATTGACAACCACTTGATATCCTGACTCGCTGATAGCTGAAAACTGCTCTTTTGTTGGTTGTCCCGCCGTAGCAATGGAGTCGGATAGTTTCAGAAAGTTGTATATGTCTTCCATTCTGTTACCCACAAGATTAATTGGAAGGGCATTATTTATATATAGTTTCAGAAAATTATAGATATTTTGAATTATTTTAACTCCCATATTTTCTTCTACTCATATAGCAGTTTGTGCCGAAGTAGTCTCGCCTGCGACAGTCTGTGCGGTTGCTGTTTGCACCGTAACACTTACACTCGCGATTTGCAATTGCCTGGTATTGCTTTTACCTTATAGCGGCCCGGCACCATTGACGATTTTTAGAATAACCCTTTGTCGCTCAAATAATAAAACCGCAGCTTCACGAAGCTGCGGTTTTAGAAATATGCAAGCCGTTGTCTTCCTAATAAGAGTAGAAAGTAAAAGCTCCTACAATAATTGTAAAGACAACAGCTTTTAAAATGTTATTGAAAAGTCGTCCTATTTCTGGGCTATCTCCTAGCACTGCATCATCCTGACCGGCGGTAAAAAACAGCGACCAAGCTTGATTAGCAGTGATAGGTGCAAAGTTGTTGAAATCAGCATTAAAAACAGTCGGCGCAGACACAGAACGGATATCTAAATTAAAGTCAGTCTTCATAACAAATCTCCTTGGTTTTTTATACTTTTAGGTTTTATTAGTAGCTGACACCAAATGCAGTCAGCACCAGCAGAGAGACAAATACAATAGCGATCGCGCCTTGAAGGGCATAGTTACGCTGCTGCTCTGGTGAGGGAGTTTCTGCAACGTACACAGTAGGCTCGGCTGCATAGTTGTTCAAGATGCCTCTTTCGTCGGTGGTGTATCTCATGGTTGCTTTTCCTTTGTATCTCTATGTTAACTATAGTAACACTTTGTAAAGAAAATGCAACAAAATTGTAACTTTTTGCTATATGTTTTAGTTTGGGCAGCGATAGGGGCTGCTTAACAATGGATAAAATGTAAAAAAAATGCGTCTGAGCCATCTCAGCCGCCTTCTATCAGAATGGACAACGATATACTTCTTTTTCTTGTCAGTGTTGGCGTACTCGCCCTTTATCTCGTCTTCTCCGCGCTTACGGAAATGGGGACTAAACTCCCGTGGAAGAAATAGTCAGTTTTATTAGGTGGGCTTTTGTCTACAACTACCGACGAGTTCCATGTTGTAAGTCTTCTCGTAAATCCAGGTTTGCTATATATAACCTTTCTCAATTGGGTGCAATATAGAACCCATTTGACATCTAAGTTTGATATCTAAGAAGGTGCTGCAAGCCTCTTAATCATCAAGCGAATAAAACAAAGATTAACCTTGGCAGTCGCATTAGTTAAAGTTCT
>NZ_JACJOY010000053.1:0-43055 GCF_014695815.1 Trichocoleus sp. FACHB-6 | reverse complement strand
AATTACTGGGGTAAGCTTTACTCATAACGCTCTCTCAGTGCTGTGTACTACATATTCGCAGCTTACACTGAGTGAGCTTTTTTGCTATCTAACCGACTTTTAAAACATCCTCTTAAGATAGATGAAAAATTTTGCTTATAAAAAAGTAAAAATTTTATATAAAATAAACACTAGCTTCATACTCGCTTCATATAGGATTGCTATAGTCAGCGGAAAAACACCTGATAACGGGCAAGTGATAATACTTAAATAATGGTTGGAATGGTCATAGTATTTCACAGTCAAAAACTGGCTCTTGGAGTGCAAGACCTAGTAAATCAGAGGCAGTTCGGTGACTGCTGCATCCGGTGCTGATATTAAATAGGTTAATTCCGAAGCACGAGGCGCATTAACAGCAAAAGTATCTCAATTATCAGGAGTTGGGAGTCCGCAGTTACAACTCAAGAATCAGTAGTTGAAACTAAAGGGGATGCTCCCATTTTCTCCTTTCTTTTTTTGGCTCAATTCAAGAGGGGTTCATTTTTCATCCAAAAGCTTAAAAATTACTTTTCAGACTAGCCTCACCTCGACGATAAATTTCTCTAGCATAATCAGTCCAAACCCCTTGACCCCAATAACGAAAACAGCTTGTTTGCAATAAAAGATTATTCATCAAGGCTTCCCGATACCGAGATTCCTGAGTAACACCTTCTTTCATCTCAACCTTTTGGTGAAACAAAGCACTAAGCTGATTCATCGGAGTCAAGACATTTTCATATCCCTTTACCCAACTCAAATTATTAGTCCAAGAAGCACCATCCATGTGAAAATTTGAGTTTGTTTGCTTCAATTCTTCAATTGCATTTGCTACAGCTTCCGGAGTGTAATTATCTGCTACTCGTTCCCATATTTGGTGCTGACCAATTGGCTGACAAGTTGGATAATCATCAGGCGTACAACCAGCAGCCTCAATTAATTCTAAATATTCCGTCCCCGTCATCCCCACAGTACCCGTTCCGCTCATTTCATACCAAGCTTTCTTAAAGGCGCTGGGAAATTCATTCATCATCACGCCGCCATTTTCTCCATCTCCAATCTGAGTTACGATTGGCGGCACAGAAATTTTACCTAATTGCTGTCGAGATAGAGTTTTTGCCTCATAATAAGGCTGCATTTGTCCCACCAATTTCGTATCCGAACCTTGAGTTTTAATTAACGCCGTAATGCTCAAGGTTTCTCCTTTAGAATTACGAGCAACTAAACGGTGAGGCAAATGTTTGTATTGCAGAGATTGACCTGTTAAACTCTCAACAGAATGCTCTTGAACCATCAGCCATTTGTATCCGCATTCTTTGAGCGCTTTCACAAATTCAAAGAAAGTATCTGGATGATTTGGCAAGTGCATTTCTGGTGGAGAAAATCCTTTCACCCGCGCCAGTGCATCCCAACCAAAAATCGCTGCGAAATAATGTTGCCAAGCTTGAATATGCAACTTGATATCTGGAATTGGCGTAGAAGGGACAACTGCATGACTCCACATTGTACCAAGCCATTCTACATAAGGCTGGTAGGTTGGATCTATGGTAATGCGCTTCAGATTGTCTAAGATATCTCCGCGTCCCATTTGTCCCAATCCCCAGAGAAGATTTCCGGAGTAATCTAGCATGACGCGAGGATTGCAACCATTGGCGACAAGTTCAGGAATAAAATCTCCCATGCGACTATAACAATAGGCGAATGGTTCTGCATTATGGTTGTCTCCCTCTTGGGGATGCTCAAACATATATTGCAGGTTACTCTGGAATTCGCCATTGGAGCCTGCGGGGATGGTAGGCTGGTGCATATGGAGCGCGATCGCAAACCCTGCCGAAATATCTTCTAAACGCAGATTCGTAGTTGGTAAAAATACAGGTTCATTGCGGCTTACTACCAAATTAACCTCTTTTTCCCACCCAGAAATATTCGGCAATCCATCAATAATTTCTGGCAAAACGGGAAGCGTTACTTTAGGCGATGAAGAAAGCATGTTTTTAGCAGAATTGTAATAATCCTGCAATGATTGGGTTTAGAATAAATCCGAGTAGAGAATATTTCTAATTCTACTCAAAACGCAATATATTGCGTCGCTACGTTTCCAAAGTTTCCAGCAGTTTTTTGCTTGTGGCTTGAGTCATAAGACAAGAAGATGCTTAAAAGAGCATACAACAACTATCGTGACACAGGTTTTTCAAATTAATAGTAGCGATCGCTCCCGCTTAATCGATTCAACTACTCGGTTTCAATCAGAACTGTAACAGCTGCAACAGCGATGAGCATTTCATCATTTTTATCATTTAGAGAGGGAATTGCTCTACCTTGAACGACCATTCCGCCGGACTCGACGGTGAGAGTTTTGCGACCGAAAGGTAACACGGCTAAAACCTCTGCTTCCCGCACTTGCTCCGGGTAAGGTACTGCAACTTGTACTTCAACTATCATTTGATCGGGATCGCTTAAACCTGCAACTTCCCAGACACCAGGCAAAGCATTGTGCGCGATCGCATTTCTTACAGCCCTTGCTGCGGCGACAGTCGGTTCCTGTCCGTGCTGATCTATCCCCATACCCATCTCGATAATCAAGCGTTTACGAGCCACAGCTACCCCTCTGACGACACTTTATTTTCTAACTTTTTTAGCGGAATCTAATTGTAAAACAGCGGATGCGCGGCTTGTCCTACTCGTGCCTCATCCTTGCCGCAGTCACAGACGAGGCTAATCAATCTCAAATAGAACTGTAACAGCAACGAGCATTTCGTTATTAAATAAGTTTACCAGCCTAATGTAAATTCCAACACGCTTTTAGAGTACCAAAATTCAACACAGTTTTTAATATTTGTTGGGTTTCGCTCTCTCACGGTTTCTACCTAGAATTATTCTTAAACAACGGTATATGAAAGCTTTTCTAACTCGACGAGAAGCTTTTGTTCAATTGGTTTGGTGACAAGAAGCTGGTGTTTCAAGTCTCCCCACTTGCTGCCAGCCTGGGTTTTGTACATAGTTAAAGTTTCAGGTATTTGTCTTGACACAAGCACTCGTACCGGAGAAAGTTGACCTAGAAGCCGAGCTTTTTTATAGTGGTGCGAACGCATCAAAGCATCATCTAGTTGTCGCGCGATCGCATCAGCAGGTTGCTTGGCTGTGTCGAGTAAAAGAATATAATGTTCCTGTGGGAAAGTTGCAGGAACTAAGCTTCTAAAAAACGTTCCTTCTAGCGGCAAACTCTCGATAATTTCGCGCACGAATTCAGAATGAAGTTTCTCGCCAACTAAATCGCTTATCTCCTCACTTCTGCCGAGAAATTCCAGGCAAGGTGTATTTTTGTAAAAATGGGTGACGCGGACGCGATCGCCTATCCGATAACGATACAAACCCCCCTTTTGCGAAATAATAATCTTATAGACGTTCCCCATCTCAAGTTCGTGCAGGCGGTGAATCTTCCCTTTTTCATCCGCAAATTCAAAAAACACCTCATCGATTAGCGGAACGCATCCCTGCGCCGCAATTAGGGGAATTGTTATTGGCGCTTCAGTTGCTAGTAACCCTTTTCCTTGGATCGTGACACCAGGAAATAGCGATCGCAAAAATCCTGCACCATCCGCAGCATTACCACTATCCCAGCAAGATATCAGCTTGAGTTCTCGCCAAAGCTTTGTCCAGGGGATTTCTGGTTTTAAAAGTAACTTTTGACGTTCTGCTGATAGCTTATTTCCAAGTTCAGAAACAAGCCGTTTCTGGTGTTTTTGGATATAGTCTAGGTGAACTTTTAGAAAAGTCGGACTCCAAATTGAGATAATTTCTAGGTTTTCCTCAAGTAGCAAAGTTTGAGAAAGTTTATTTTTAAACTCTTCTGGATTGCGGAGGCTATTTATTCCGGGAGGCGAAACTAAAAAAGGGCTCAGAAATTGTCTCAACCACCCATCTAAATATTCCGAGTCATCCTTCAGCCCAACTTTAACACCTGACTCTGTGGTAGCATCGTTTCCAAGCTGAGGAGAAATGCAGAAGTATATCTTGCCAGTGGAAAATTTTGGCCCATGCTGAATTAGGTCATGCGCCCAAACACAGAACATATGATTAAATGAAGATCGCAGAGATTGTGTGTAAGGAATCCATTTAGCTGCGCCGCTACTTCCGGAAGTTTTTTCGTAAAAAAGTATGGGGTCAGGTGTAAGAATTGGAGCTTTAGTTTTTTTCTGTTTCTCAACCCATTCCTGAATCTCGTGATATTCAACAATAGGAATGCGATGCCAATCAGCAATAGAGTTGATACCTAAAAACTTGCCATATTCGCTCTTGGCAAGACGGTATACAATCTCTTGTTGAACGGATTGCTGCATCTTTTGAGGATTGTCTAGTGTATGAAGAAATTTTTGAGCAGCAGGAGAAAGAAGGTTTCCGAAGAGGTTGATAATATGGTGCATCATAATGAGGAATTAACCGTAAAGAACACAGAGAAGAGGTTAAAAGTAGGTTGGTTTCGTTACCTACACAATTTTTCAATAAGCCCTAATCTTTGGAAAACTTTTTGTTTGGATATAAATGAGTAGCAACTGGAACATAGGTTTCGTCTTCAACTGCGACCCCGGGCCCAACATGATTCCAAGCTCCTAAAAATACGTTTGTGCCAATTTTCACTTTTTTTACATACAGCATTAAGTCGTTCTTTCTGGGTTTTATGATGTGCGAATAAATTCCAATCCCGTGTCCGAAAATTACGCGATCGCCTATTTCAATTAATCCGCGATCTGAGATTTCTAGTTGTGGTGTCCAGTAAACACTTTTACCGACTTTTGCACCCCAGAGGCGAAGCCAAATGGAAAATGCGCCAGGAATTAGGCGAAGCAATGTTTCTAGTGCAGGAAAGGCGATGTATATAACTTGGATTTGGTGACTTCCCCACCAAGGTGAATACTCTTTTTTGCCTAGATAGCTAATACCTTCTTTGATTGGATAAAAAAGCTGATGAATCCGATATACCAAAAGTGGAAGTCCGTACAGCGAAAAAAGCAAAGTTAAGATGCTAAAAATTCCTGGTGAGAAACAAACCCAGAGGAAAGACAAAACAGCTAACGAGATGATTATGGCGGGGAACAATGAAAGTATTACGCTAAGAAAAGTCATTTAATTTGGGATCTTTAGAGTAACGCACTATCCTTCTTTATCAGGTGAGTTACGGCTTAACACTGAACGCAACCTACTATCTTATATTTTTAATTTGGCTTTGTAAAGGGAAAAAATAATTTTTGGGTTAGGCTTAAATTAGTTTTGATACCCAAAGATTTCGGTGCTTTATTACATTTATAATAAGTAGCGTGCATCAGATCCCAAAGCTTTAAATTTGCTCCATAGTTCCCGCTAAAGTTTTCACTCGCATGATGCCAAGCATGATCCTGGGGTAAGATGAGGAAAATCGACAGCCAACGATAAAGGGCGGAGTTTGGTTTGGGTGTGGTTGTGCTGTGTCGCCATAAGTCCAAAGCTGAACTGAGGCTGATACCTGCAATGTACCAGGTTGGATCTTGTAGTAGATAAATAAACAAAGGGTGAACCCACAAGTAGATAATTAAAAAACTTGTCCACAAGGTATTTCTAGAGGTAGAAAGAACATTCATTTCGGTGCTAGTATGATGTACCAGATGCAAATTCCATAGCCATCGACTATGCAGCAGGCGATGGTTCCAGTAATAGAGGTAATCTACAACAACGAAGCTGAGGAAAAATGCTGCGACTGGAGGCACAAATAAAGCGCGATCGCTCGGTAAAAGATAGTGGTAAAGTTGGTAAACTACTGTACCTTGCAAGATGGGTATGAGAATGCCCTGAAAAAACAAACCAACGACATCCAGAACCCAGTCTTCAAATTTTCTACATCGGAGTGCTGTTAAACTGCGGCCATTAGTAGCAGTCAGCGTCATCAAAATTACAAATGCAGCGAAAACTCCCATAAAAAAGTAATTGCTAATTGGTTAATTTCGGAATTTTAACTAACAACTTTAAATTTTTCGCCTCAACAATCTTTAAACCCAAAAATTTACTTTAACTGCCTTATCAGACAGCGTTCTAGGATCTTCGCCAGATGCAATCTTATTCCGGATAGATTCAACAAAAAGGTGGATGGTATCAGCGGGAGTATTGGCAAACTGAGTGCCATATTTTTCAATTACATCCTGTTGAATACCCAAAATTTCCACATCTTGACGGATAATGTATTGTGCAGTCCAACGCACGAAAGGACGAGCAATTTTGCTCCAGATCCCGTAGTTGAAAGTCACATCTGTATAAACGAGAGTCGAGTCTTCTGCTTCGGGTACAGACTGACTGGTAATAAAAAGCCTTCTTCTCGGCCCCATGTCGTACTCTACACTGGTGACATTCGGCATATGAAAGCTATCTGTGTGTCGAATTTCGTAACCGCCTCGGTTTAAAAAACGGCTATACCAGCCGAGGTTAGTAGTTTCATTCCGGTATTCAGCAAAAACCGATCCATTGCGTCTCTCTACCGTCATTTCTAACTTTGAACAGCGAGGCGTGCGAAATACCCCAGGATGAACAGAAACAGTGTGAGGAATATCAATAAAGTTCTCCGCACAGTTAGTAACATTGTTCCGGAAGCGGTTAATGACCCGCACCGTTTCCCATCCAGGTTTATCATAGTAAGGCATTGCAAAAGGCTCAAATTCCTCTTCTGGATTCTGCGCCAGCCTTACATACACGTATCCATCCTGCTCTTTAGTGTCATAATTCTGCGTGCGACGAGCATTAGTAGCCTTAAAATTTTCTCCCTCGGCGGGAACAGCTACCACCTTGCCAGTTTTATCGTAAACCCAGCCGTGATAGGGACACTGAATTTTTCCCTGACAGATATTTCCCCGCGAGAGACGGCTGTTTCTGTGCATACAGCGATCGCGTAGTGCAACAGGTTTTCCCTCTTCATCTCGAAAAATTGCCAGCCATTCACCTAGAACTGTGCGTTCCAGCACAGTATTAGATGTCAGATGTTCGCTGAGTGCGACAACGTACCAAAAATGTTCAAATTTCACTGCTTTTCACAATAAATCAAAAATTAAAAAAGTGTCTTGTAAATTTTTAATTTTTAATTTTAGATTTTTAATTTACAAGAGTGCGATCGCAATATCGTTCGTCAAATTCAGTTGACAAGCTAACCTTACTCGAATATCACCCGGAGCCAAAGTTTCCAAAACCTCCTTTTCTTCTTCACTTGGAGGAGGAATATCACCTTTTACAACTACAAGACAAGTCCCACAAACTCCGGTACGGCAGCCAAAAAGTACCGGGGAATTTTGCACCGTCAGATGTTCCGAAAGATTCTCATTTTTTTCCAGAGTTAGCGGTGCATAATTTGTCCCTGGAAAACTAACTACACAACGTGCATAACTCATTGCTAATTTTAGTTAATTGCTAATTCTAGGCTGAGTTTCGTTACCTCAACCAAACCCAAAAAAAATTTATAATCTGTTTCCTCTACGTTCTCCATGACTCTGCGGTTACTTTAAATTAATTATTACAAAAATACTTTGGTTTACTTATTCACTGTGTGTCAGTTAAGTTTGTTGACCATACCGAAGGTTCAAGTTGATTAACATATTGCATATACTTTACTAAAGGCATATCAATACCCAGCAACGCATTCGGATTAAAGCGAATATTGTCATATATTTTTCCATCCTCACCACGCAAAGCGTAGTATCCCAACTTGGTGAAAAAAAGTAATAGTCGCGTCATAAACCAGCCGAAAAGCCCTTGTTTTCTCTCAGCTACATAAATCGGCTGAATGCGAGTTCTGCCAGGTTCTATAGGCGTATAAGCGTAAATCATGTGCAGTGAAGGAAAAAGCCTCACATTTTTCATGGTTGTCAAAAGTCCTATACAGCCATCGGCATACCTCATGCAATATTCATACTTATCGCCCAAAATTTTTCCTCCTATACGTTCTCGGCGCGTAGTTTTGGGCAACTCGCCTTTGAGTGTAAAATCAATCAACGTGCCAGATTTATTTTCATTTAAAGATAGCTCCATTTTGATGTCTACTTTGTGGACTGTTTGCAGATGTTGAGCATCAATTCCGTTCATCATGCAAATGTGGTGGTGACAACTGCGCTCAAAGGCTTTGTCATGTATGGTTACAATTGATTTGCCTTTGAGTTCGTCGAATTCTGCTACGCCTTCGGGAGCTTTGGCATCTGGATAAATCCAAATTAGATCGTATTTTTCTTCGGTGGCATAAGATTGAAGACGGGCTTTTTCAGGAATGGTTGCTTCACAAGGGATATCCTTACAGTTACCTTCGCCATCAAATGCCCAATGATGGAAAAAGCAGCGAATAAAATTCCCATCTACTCGTCCAATTCCTAAGTCAGTTCCTATGTGCGGACAGTAGGCATCTAAGGCACGAACTTTTCCGTCTTCTCCTCGAAAGATTACTATTCTTTGTCCGCAAAGTTCTAAGGATTTTGCTTTTAAGAGGGGAAGTTCTCTGCTAGGACACGCTATGTACCAGCCTTTAGCAACAATGTCCCACTTGTTAAAGATTTTCATCTTTAAAATTGGTTGGGTGTTTTGGTTTTGTAGCTGGTTCATAAGGAAAAACCCGCACAGGCAAGAGAGAACGCAGAGGAGAAACGAGAAACCTGCTTACCAGTTGCCAATTGCCTTTTTTTGGGTAGCGAGGTATTTAGGGATGGAATTGGCAGACATGATAGACATTTCTTTGTTAGTTTTCCAAGTATAGTTGATTTTTTCGAGGTATATTTTATATGATTCGATGGCTTCTTTGTGGGTTTCGTAGCTGCGATTTAAGCCTTCGGATTCTTGGGTGAAGCATTTTTGGATCATTTCTTTAGCTTCACGATCGCTCATCCCAAAAACACGCGATCGCATCACTTCGTAAATCGCTGGGTATAAGGCAGGATCGTACCAAAATATACCATTTATCGCTGCTGAGAAGTGATAATGATCTTTCTGACAACCACGTATCCCTAAATTCGCCACAAAACTTTCAAAAGCTGTCGGCGATTTCAAGCAATTTATTACATCATGGGAGAGGATGGTAGAGCTGTTAAAATGAAAGCTCTCATCCATGAAGTGATAGTAAGAAATCTTTGCGGGAATAGGAGCTTTTTCTTGGTTGGGATGTTTTTGATAGTAATTGCTGAGTTTGTGCTGCACTAGCTTACCGTTCAGCGTCCGCACACCCCGCACCGTAAAGTATTGGCAAGCCAGAAAGGTGTTTCCCGCGCTAAGGAGTCCGAAGCACTGAAGTTGAAGTTTTTTCCACCATGCTTTTAAAGCGTTGGTGTCAGCAAAAATCATCGTTTCAGTAAAAGGCCCGCGCATCGGGTAGCTGAAGACTCGCTTTCCAAAAAGGGCAGCTTCTACCTGAGTAGAAATTGTTTTAAAAGCGTTTATGTGAGCGCGTTCTTGCCCAGATTCAAGATCCAGAATATCGCAGACTAAACGAAAGTCTTCTTGAGCATACAATCCGGCGGCGCTAGTTTGATTAAAGTAGATTGTAGCAATTTCGGCTGAGATGATTTGCGAGTAATATGCAACCCAATAAAGTTGATTTAAAATTATCCTCTGACTTGCGCTAGATTGTTCCCATAAGGGAGTACCGTAAAGTAAGGAAAATTCCTCTGGGTTCCAGTATTCATCTTGGCAATCTTCATATCGGAAAGACGCTGCTGCTTCGTCTAGTAACTGGGTATGATCTTGTTGCTTGCAGCGGGTATAATTAATCTGAAGCTTTCGGTAAACTTTTTCGGTTTCTAGAAGTGTATTGCTTTTGGGTTCTTGGATTGTTGAAGTCATACAAAGAATTTTTTGCAAGTTAAAAACCTAACCCGGTTAACAGCAAGGGAAGGGTAAATGGACTTTAAAAAACCTAACCCCCTAGCCCTATACCCTTTCAGGGAAGGGGAACCGGACTTTTACTTTCTTTTTTTCCTCTTCTTTCTTTCTCCCCTCCCCTACGAGGGGAGGGGCTGGGGGAGAGGTTTCTTAGTGAATGATATAAATTTATACACATTTTTCTGGGGGAAAAGGGAAAAATGCTCCCCGTTCCTCTAGTTCTTGAACAATAATTCCGGCTTTTGGATCTCGCATCAGGGAACGCAGGAAATTAAGCCGAGTACCGCTATGAGTTTCTGTGTCAATTTCCGAGAAAATCCTCACTTTCTGCTGGGGAGACAAATGACCTTTAACTTTTTCTACTGCGGCGACAACACTCTGAGGGCCTACTTGAATCATCTGCAAAAATAGTGCAAGACTCTCAATTATTACCTCTCGACTCGTTTCTGAAACTTGCCTTTGATTAAACAAATTGACTGCGGTACTATGATGACGTGCTTCATCATGGAGGAATTGATTTAGAATTTTACTTAAATGAGGATTTAAACAGTCCTTGGAAAGGTTTTTGTAATGGCTTAAACCCCACCCTTCCAGTACAACTTGAATCACAAATAAGAGAACTGTTTTATCCTCAGTTTCCACCAAGTTTCCCAGAAAGCGTAAGAAGGCGTTATCGGTTCCGACAGGCTCCTGAATTGGCAGCAAGCTGCTAATCTGGGAGAGGTGAGTTACTTCGTCGGCGCTGAAGAGTCCGTATAGCATACGTTCCTCAGTGGTTTCTGCTAACAGCACCATTTTCGCCATGTAACCTACGCCAGCTTTCTCCACAAAGTAGGCTTCTTCTAACAATCCGCAACTGCATAGTCGCAGAATTTCTGCTTGCTCCTCAACGCTGGAATCTTGGAAAATATTTACTTTCTGAAGACCGAAATAATGAGCATCCCAATATTGATAGCTGCCGTATTCTGAGGATACTGAATGATTGCCTAAACGACTTTTCAAAGCACCTGATAATATGCGACGCAGCTTGTCGTCAGAGCAAACATGGGGTAAGTCAAACCCAGCAGTTGCGATTTTAAAGCGATTTTGGGGGAGATTGATTCTTCCCAAAACATCGCGTGATTTTGGATTATTCACTCTGCTTCCCACGTTCCCCAAGCGATCGCGTTCTGTTTCTCAACGTGCTGAATAAACTGAATAATCGACATATCCGCCTTAGTCGGAGTCTGGAAATCAAACTTAATCGTCTGAAAAACCTGAGTATCACCTTTGGCGAAATAATTCCCTACCATCTTCGTCAACCACAGCACAACTCGATTGAAAACCCATCCTAATATACCCGGCCGCTTCTTAGTAATCAGGATAGTTTTACCTTCCGCTTTTCCTCCTTCAATCAAGCGCAAAGCGAACATAATATGAAAGTGAAGAAAATCGGGGCCTACGGTGACTGTACCAGTGCTTCCATACCAGTAGCACATACTATAAGTTACTTCATTTTTATAAAAGGGGCGGATTAACTTTATAAAAAAAGAATCTTCGCCACCACGAGTAGTATTACTGAAAGTTATCGCGTTTTCGTTAATATCGTTTTTGAGAAAAACGATTTTTAAGGGTAAATTGTGAACTGTGTTGAAATGCTGCGCGTCGATAGCATTAATCATCACAACATTAGGGTGACAGTTCTTTAGGAAACTCGATGCGATCGCGCTATCACATTCATCATCTTCTAGTTCCGGAACAAAAGGCAAAGGGTGTTTGGGAGTTTCCCCAGTCCACACCCAAATCATGCCGTATTTTTCCCCTGTATGCCACGTCCGCACTCTTACGTCCAGCGGTTTTTCCAGACATGGAATGTCTATGCACGTCCCCGCTTCGTCAAACTTCCAGTTATGAAATAAACAGCGGATGCTATTACCTTCAACCGTTCCTTCCGCCAAGTGTGCGCCCATGTGGGGACAGTACGCATCGAGTGCGATCGCTTTCCCATCTTTTCCCCGATAAATCGCTAGTTCCCTTCCCATCAGAGTTACAGGTTTTACCTCACCCACCCTAAGCATTGGAGAAGGTATCACCCAATACCACCCCTCAATAAAGCACTCTGGATTATTGAAAGTCTTGGATTTGCGAAGCGAACTAGAAGCCTTGGAATTGAGATTTACCATCATTTATATACTTAGCCAAATTGAAACCCGCCTGTATAGCCGTGATTTCTAATCGCCCGAAAATATTATGTTGTCCACCCACTCTAACCAGCAATTGGCTGAAACAATCAAGGTGTGTGGCACAAAATGATCTGTCCTCCTATTTTACAAACTACTTTCTACCATTACCGCCGGCCCAACTGGCTGTGGAGGTAGTGTAGATGGTTCCAATGTGACAGCTAAAGTTGATTTTGTAGAACTACAAGCAGCGGCAGGAATGGTAAATTCCGCTAAAACTGTTCCCTGCTGACTTGCATCAAAATTGGCACAAGCTATCTTCTTGTCATCAACTATTGCCCAAAGTCGATATATTTGACCAACAGGGGAAGCGGGAAGGTTTTGAAAGACAATAACCGCTTTTTGTTCGTTAGTATTAATCGCTATACTACCAGAGGCAGTATTTGCATTTTCTGTTCCTGTGAGAGTAAATAAGCGGGTATTGCGCTGTTGTAACACCTCAATTACCTCGTTCTGAGCCTGCACAGTTTTTAGTTGCTGCCGCAAATTGTAATTATCTAAACCTAAAGCAAGAGCTAAAAGTGCAGCCGCACCAGCAGCAATTTTGCTCCACGGTAAAGAAAACCTTTTTGGTGTTGAGGTAGGAGTTAGAGAACTATTGGCAGCTTCCAGAATGGCTGTACGCAAGTGAGGAGGAGGAGTTACTTCAGGTAAAGCATAGGGCAACATTTCCAGTGCTTCCTGCAAACTACTCACCTCTGTAGCCAATTGCGGATTTTCTGCCAGGAGTCGCTGAAATTCCAGGGCTTCTTCAGGGTTGAGGTCGCCGAGGACATAACCTGTCATTAATTCTTCTAAATGTTCAGGATTTAAAGGTTCGGTCATAATACAACTATTTAATCAATTCTCGTAGAGTTTGCCTCAGTTTTAGTAGACCCGTTCGTGCGCGAGTTTTGACCGTTCCCAAAGGAATATCTAGTTGAGTGGCAATTTCTGATTGGCTCAGGCCTTCGTAGTATGCCATTTCTAATATTTGACGCTGATTTTCTGAAAGTTCCGCCAAAGCAGCTCGAACTTGTTGCGATCGCTCTCCCAAAGACACTTGTTCAAAAGGATTGTCCGTTCTTGTTTCAGCAGTCATTGCGTGTTGCCAACGCTCCAGAAACTTCACAGAAGTGCCGCGAGAGCGAAGTTTATCAATAGCACGCGATCGCGTCATAACTGTGAGATAGCTGCTAAGAGAACCACGAGCGGGATTGTAACTATCGCTACGCCAGAGATTCAGAAAAATCTCTTGCGTTAGGTCTTCTGCCTCTTGAGGATTTCTCAAAATTTTCAGTGCTAACCCATATACAAGAGAGCCATAGCGGTCGTAGAGAATCCCCAGAGCAGAGGATTGACCAGCTTTGAGGGCTTGAAATAAATCTGTATCCATCCTCGTCGATGGAGTTTTGGGAGTGCGATCGCTAGAGTCAGGAGGCATACGTTCTGAAAAGAATGTCTAAACCGATACCTCTTCAGAGTCAAAGTCAGCACTTGTTCTGCTGCATCCCTCACAAGAGAGAATTTTCCTTTTTCTTTTATACGACCGAAAGCGCTAATTGGATGTCTGCCAACACAGTCGTAAATTTATTTCAGATTTATTTCAGTAATTTTGCGGTCAGTTGCAATCCAAAATGCCACTGACTCCGTAATAACAAGTAGGTCGGTTGAGTAAATTCCACAGCATCGCGCACGGGTTACTCAGCCCAGTTCCCATACGGTTCGTTCGGATAGTGATGTTCAGTCCAGGGGAGATACCCCTAACAGGGCTGAAGAAGGGGGCATAAAAGCCTCCCTTCTTCAGCCCTGTTAGGAGGGATCAATCCTTAACCGAACAGTATTGAGTCTAGTCCCATGTAGATCGAGATATAAAACTCCCAATGAAAAAACTGGCGCAGATAACAGCAATATCGGTAATAGTTGCAGGGCTATCATCTCTTCCTGCACAGGCTGCCACGTTCACCGAAAGCGACGACGCAGGTGAGACTCTCAGTACAGCCCAGATCCTCTCAACAATGCCAATGCCCCTACAGTCAATCTCTGGGATGCTTTCTGGAGATGCTGACCTATTCCAAATCTTCTTAACTGGCGGTCAGACATTCTCGGCGACAACAGTCGGTGGGGCTGATTTTGATACGCAGTTGTTCCTATTCGATAAAGATGGCTTCGGAGTCTATTCTAACGATGAATCAACTGGGAGTATGGGGCAATCCACGCTGCCAATGAACAATCCGTTCACCCCAACCAAATCCGGCATTTATTACTTGGGAATCTCTGGTTTTGACTACGATCCTGTCAGTAACAAGGGTGAAATTTTCCCTGATTTTCCTGATTTTCCTGATGTTGCCTTCGATGCAGTTGTTGGGGCGACTGGTTTTGGTGGTGATTCACCTTTGAAGGAGTTTGACGGTGCGATCTTGAGCAGTGGTGGTAGCTACACAATTGCCCTAACCGGAGTTCAAACGGCAGGAAATACGAGCATCCCTGAACCCTCCTCTGCGTTAGGGATATTGGCGCTGGGTGCTTTGGGTGCATCACGGCTAAAAAACCAGAAAAACAACTTACCTAGTTAACTCTCATCCCCTGCGATTAAATTTCCCTTCACTCAATGCCTACGCAAAAACGCTGACCTCGGAATTATTTGCAGGCAATTGAGCGCACCTCTATTAGGAGCAATCTTATGACATTTTCCTCGCGGCGCAAACTGTTAAAAATGGGCCTTTGCGGTTTTGGCGCACTAGCTTTGACGACCATCCCAAAAGCATTAACAGCACAGCCTAGTCGCACCACAAAAACCCTGACATTTAATGCTGATGACATTGGTATCCTCAACTTTGCTTTATTGCTAGAGGAACTAGAAGCAGCATTTTATCTATCCGTTGTTAAGTCTGGCAAAATTACCAATCCCAGAGAACTCGATTACATGAGAGCCTTGGGTATTCACGAAGGCGAACACGTAAAATTTTTGCGTAGCGTACTTGGCTCGGATGCCACATTCAACACCAGAGACCTCAACTTCAACCAAGCTGGGTTGGCTGGCGTACTGACCGACCGCACCACGATTTTGAATACAGCTTTGACATTAGAGGACGTGGGCGTACACGCCTACAATGGCGCGGGAACAAGCTTAAAAAATCCTACTTACCTGCTGGCGGCTGGTTCGATTGTGAGTGTTGAAGCTCGTCACGCAGCGGGGGTACGTGGGTTGGTGGGTCGCCCTGCTACAGAAAGCGATAGCGATCGCATAATCAAAGACCCTAACTTAGTACCTGAACTCAACCCCTTTAAGGGACGGGCATACGATGAGTTGTACACGCCTAAACAAATTGTGGCTATTGTCAGCTCTTTCCAGCTTCTAAACAACCCCATCAACGGGGCGCTCGTCGCTTGAGATGTATAGAGGTATTTGACAATGAAAATCTTTTCAACCCTAACAGCACAGCAGGCGACAGAAAATATGCACTCAAAGAGCTTTAACCTCCGACTCATACGCCCCATCGCCACCGCTGTACAAGCTGTAGTGCTGGTTTCTTTAATATTTCTATCAGTGTTGATCGCTCCAGCCGCACCTGCCTATGCTCAAGGCGCAGTGCTGACACCCCGGCAAGTGGTGGAATATGCCCTAACCCTAGAAAAGCTGGAAGCTGATTTTTACGTCAAAGCGATCGCTTCAACCCAGAACGGGGGTTTGGCGAACGCTCCCCAACCAGCCAAGAATGCGATCGCATCCTATGGACAAGATGAGGCTCAACACGTTGTTGACTTGTCAGCTGTATTGACAGCTTTGGGAGGCAACCCAGATGCGATTACTATTCCAGCCAACCCCAATTACAATGCCATCTTAGGTCGCAATCCATTTACTAATCTTGCAGATTTTTTACTCGCAGGACAATACGTTGAAGATTTGGGAGTAGCAGCTTATAAAGGCCAAGTACAGAACTTGCTGGCAGCTGGAGAAGCTGGCAAAACTGTGTTAGCCGGAGCCTTAGAAATTCACACTGTAGAGGCGCGGCACGCTGCGGGCTTCCGATACCTGCGGCAAACTCTGCTCAATGCCGACATCCGACCTTGGATTAGAAATCAAAATGAGGTGATTTACAACGAAAATCGGACTGGTTTCCCAATTCCGTTTAGTGGTGAAGCCTTTGATGGCTTCGCCACAAGTGATGAAGTATTGGCGCTGGTAGCTCCAATTCTGCGTCCGTAAAAACCTAAGTTTAACGATCACCATCCCCAATATTCGGTTACTTTCTTCCCGCTCAAAAATTACTCTTTACGTAGGTTGAGAAGCCACCCCCGCGCGCGGGGGTGGCTTTTGAGCGCCAGCGAAACCCCAGGCTAAAACTCGATATTTAGCTGGAGTAGATTAAATAGGGCTTACACACGTCAACACGCTGTAGGGGCATGGCATTACCCCTACGACAGAATCAGGCATTCACTAATTAACTGCGTAAGTCTTGTTAAAGTTTAGTCTGTAACCAGCTAACGAGAAACAGATGATAGAAATCAAACCGATACAATCACACCAAGTTGAAGAAGTTAAGCGGGTAATTGTTGAGGTTGCCTGTGAAATTTGGCAGCTTCCTGAAGAAGAGATCGCCCGTTACGATGCCATGTCTGACATAGATGATATGCGATCGCACTACTTCGACAATAACGGCACGTTCTTAGTGCTTATCGATGATAGTAGGGTTGTGGGAAGCGGAGCTATCCGGCGTTTGAATGACGACATCTGCGAACTGAAGAGGATGTGGTTTTTCAAAGATTACCGAGGACGAGGTTTGGGGATGAAAATGGCCCAGATGCTCTTACATTTTGCCCGGAAAACAGGTTACAAGAAAGTCAGACTTGATACAACTGATAAAGAAAAACAAGCACAAGCCCTGAAGCTCTACAAGCGACTCGGCTTTTATTTTATCGAGCGATACAACGATGGTTTCTGCACTGTATTCATGGAGAAAATGCTCTAAAAGCTAATAAGCTCTTAAAATTTAAAATTATCCTTCCACTCAGAGACTCGGAACAATTAAACGAAGGATTTGCCTCCTTCAATAGTCAAGAAATCCCAGGCATATTTTGAGGCAGAGCCTCATCAATAGCATTCCCAGTCAGAGAGTGGGAACGAGGAAAGAAACCGGGGTTTTTAGCCCCAATTTTGAATACTATACCGATGCCCTAGCTATTAACATCAGTCAAGCGAGAGTTCAGGAATCGATCCATCCAATTTGCCAAATAAGCCCGATTTGCTTGCTGCTGATCTTTATCAGTGCTATCGATAGGGTAGGGTGCCAATCCCAAGATGGCAGCGGTTGTTACGCAGAACATTGACTTTTGAAAACTGATGCAAATTTGTACTCGCAAATCATCTTCTCCTCGACGGCTGCGGCGGTAGATATCATGCATATAGTCTGGCAAGAAGTGCCGCATATCTTGCATCAGCAAAGTTGGTGGAATTCCAGCACCGCCAATCGGTAACGGATCGGCATACAAAGCGCCATAATCAAATCTACTTTGATCTGGGGAAATTTGCTGTGCCTGAGCGTTAAAAGAAACTGTACCTTGAAAAGGCGTTCCCCGGAAGAAAATCGCTTCTACGTAGGGTAGTGCTGTATCTGCTAGAAAAGTTAAACCGACTTCTTTGGGAATTATTTCATACACCTGTCCTTTAATTGGCACGGCATATGTAATCGGCAAGTTAGCAGCTGCAACTAATTCGGCGCGGATATGTTCTACCACGTCGGGAATTGATTTAATTTCTCCGCCATCGTATCTGTCAGATAACTCGATAAACATATCGCTCATCACCCGCCAGAATTGCCCCAGCCCACTGTAATAAGCTAAGGTTCGCACCTGTTCTGGCAAGAATTCTGGAAATAGGCTATTGAGTCCTTGGATGAGGAAGTTGTTTTTAATTGCTGCTTGGATTGCTGGCTCTATTCGTGCTTTAAATTCTGGAGAATCTAGGTATGTATCTAAACCGCCGCCACCGTGCCATAGCATTCCCCTCATGCAGTATTCAGCGTACTCATAATTAATCCGGTCGTGCCACCAATGGCGCAGCAATTTTTTTAGAGAAATGTCGCCATTGAAGTATTTAAAGAAGGGAAAAAGCACTAAAAATTGATGTTCAGCGATGTAGATGAGATTCTTAGAATAAGCATCTAAAACTATTCCATAACTTTTGAGAATCCCTACAACTTCCATCACATTTTCTGGCGTGTCGGATAGTAAGGCACCCCCATTCATTAGTCGGTTAATGTACTCTGCCAGAGGGTGATTTGAAAATTTTAATGTAGTGCCGATCATTGCTGGTACTCCTTAGTCATTAGTCATTAGTCATTAGTCATTAGCTATCTTGTGTATGGCTAATTCCTATTTTCTTTATTACAGTTAACAATTAGCCATTAACAAGATAGCAAGTGACTAATGACTATTAACAGAAGAAATTTGCGCGATGGCTGGTCGTGTAATCATTGCTGTTGTGGTGGTTTCACTCCAACGCGCTACCCAGTTGGGAGAGATTCCCAGAATGACGATCAGGATAGCTAAAAATATAGACGGATAGCGATCGCTCCACTCTACTGGTGGCAAATTCATCACTCGTTCGGAAAGTCGTCCGAAGAAGGCGCGATTAACCAGCAGCAAGAAGTACACTGCTGTTAAACCTGTACCCACCATGCACAACAGGGTTTGAACGGGAAATACTGGAAAACTGCCCCGAAATACCAAAAATTCGGAAATAAAGCCCACCATACCCGGAATACCAGAGCTAGCCATCACCCCCAACACCATTAGACTACCAATCAGGGGCAAGCCGCGTTCTGGGTTGAGTAAACCTTTGAGGGCATCTAAATCGCGGGTGCCAGTTTTTTTGTAAACGACACCGACCAGGAGAAACAGCAGTGCGGAAATTAAACCGTGGCTGATCATTTGGAAGACAGCTGCCAAAATGCTTACGGGAGTTGCTGCTGCTGCTGCTAAAAGAATGTAGCCCATATGAGCGATTGAGCTATAGGCAACCATTTTTTTCATATCTGTTTGCGCGATCGCTGTGAAGGCACCATACAGTACGCTCACCGCCGCCCAAGTCGCCAGCCAGGGAGCCAGATACGCCCACGCCTGGGGGAACAACCCTAAGCCAAAACGTAGCAAACCATATGTTCCCAACTTCAACAGCACTCCCGCTAATAGCACTGAAACCGGGGTTGATGCTTCTACGTGGGCATCTGGCAACCAGGTATGGAATGGCACTAAGGGTATCTTAATACCAAAGCCTATCAAAATTCCAGACAGCAGTAGTAGTTGTGTGCCTAAAGGTAAGGACAAGGCATACAATTTTTCAAACTCAAAAGTAGTTCCCCCGCTGAGCAAAACCAGCCCAAAGAAAGATGCGAGGAGTAAAATTCCCGAAACTGCGGTATAGATCAGAAATTTTGTTGCTGCGTAGCTTCGCTTTTCTCCTCCCCAAATAGCAATCAACAGATACAGCGGAATCAGTTCCACCTCATAAAACAGGAAAAACAGCAGCAAATCCTGCGCCAAAAATGCCCCTGAAACTCCGGCATTTAAAAGCAAAATCAAAGAGTAATAAAACCGTGGTCTATTGATAGAATCATCAGTGCTGTAGAGGGCAATTAGTGTTAAAAGACTATTTAAAACCAGTAAAGGCAAAGATAAACCATCCACACCAAGATGATAGGTCAAACCTAATGTATCAATCCAAAGAATGAACTCAGAAAACTGTAGGAGTCCATCCTCTGGGTGAAACTGGCTCACCAGTAAAATAGACCAAATTAAAACGCCACCCATAACCACCAACGACACTCGACGGGCAACTTGGGCGGTGAGCTGGGGCCAAAACCCAACGATGAGAGCGCCTAACACAGGCAGCCAAATTAAAGCACTAAGCATGATAGGGATTAGGGACTAGGGACTGGGGAGAAACTTAAGAGTTAGAAGTTATTAATTCCTAATTTCTAACTCTTGTATGGCAAATTAAAAAATTTCAGCGCTTAACAAAGTTAAAATTGGCCAGAGCATCAGAATTGTCAAACCGCTTAAACCCAGGAGGATAGTTAGTAAATAAAACTGGGACTGACCGGAAACGTTGTATTTCAAGCTTTGCCCGCTGAAAATGGTAACAACACCAACGAGGTTAACCAGTCCATCTACCACGTAGCGGTCAATCCAAGCATTTAACCGGGAAAGCCGATCTACAGCAAAAACTACACTCAGGCGGTAAAGTCGGTCAATGTAAAAGTCGTAGGCGAACAAATCTTGGAGAAATCGGAAGGGAACCCGAATTGATCTAGACCAATTTCTCGGCAAATAAATAACTGCCCCGAAGCTACAACCGATTAAGCCAGATATCATCACTAGCAATAGGGCTGGTTTGTTCAGGTACTCCCAATCAGGCAACAGTGACAAGCTTTGCATCATCAATGGTACTAGGAGAGTTAACACTGTCAAACTCACCATTGGCACAGCCATAGTCCAAGCTACTTCTGGCGCTCTTTTCGCCTTCGCTTGGGGTTCACCCAAGAAAATCAGACGAAAAACGCGGGTTAAATTTAATGCTGTCAAGCCGTTAACTATCAGCAATACTGTCACCAGCCAGGGTTGGTGTGTCCAAAAGTCATCCATTCCCAGGCGCAATGCCCAAAATCCGCCCAGTGGGAGTAGTCCAATTAATCCAGCGCTACCGACGACAAAGGCGGTGGTGGTAGCTGGCATCCGCGACCAAAGACCGCCCATTTCTGTAAGGTTTTGGGTGTTAGTTGTCAAAATCACGCAGCCAATGCTCATGAATAAGAGAGCTTTGGCGATCGCGTGAGCAAACAACAACATTAGAGCGAAACCCGTCCATTGCGTTCCGACAGCGATAAATACTATACCCAAGTAAGCGCTGGTGGAATGGGACAAGGCGCGTTTAATGTCAATTTGAGCGATCGCTACCAAACAAGCACCTATCGCTGTTACCGTCCCAATTACTACCAACGCGCTTGAAGCCACAGGCGAAAGAATTAACACAGGCTGGAGTTTAATCAGCACATATGCGCCGCAAGCTACCACCACAGAGTTCCGCAAGATGGAAGCTGGGTTGGGCCCTTCCATCGCTTCATCCAGCCAAAGGTGCAGCGGAAATTGGGCGCATTTTCCCGTAGGGCCAGCAATCAAAGCCAAACCTAACAAAGTTGCCGTCAGTGGTGACAAGGTGGCAGTTTCTGCCCACTCATACAAATCGGGAAAATCCAGGGTTCCCGATAAAGTCGCTAGCGCCACCACTCCCATCAGCAGCAAGATGTCTCCTACC
Organism: Trichocoleus sp. FACHB-6; assembly: GCF_014695815.1. Taxonomy (NCBI): domain Bacteria; kingdom Bacillati; phylum Cyanobacteriota; class Cyanophyceae; order Leptolyngbyales; family Trichocoleusaceae; genus Trichocoleus; species Trichocoleus sp. FACHB-6. The sequence goes on along the minus strand of NZ_JACJOY010000053.1, from coordinate 21,656 downwards.
CGCTTAGTTAAAAAGGCATCTCTTGCTGCCGTTATTACCAAGGGTTGTGCATACCAGAACCCCACCAGTAAATATGTCGAAAGGGTGAGAACTTCTAAAAGGCAATAGCTGAGCAATAATGAATCGCTAATCGCCAAGCCACTCATCGCTCCTTCAAAAAATCCCATCAGGGCAAAGAAGCGAGCCAATGCCCAATCTTTCTCCATATATCCCAGAGCGAACAGTTGCGCTAAAAGGCTTAAACCAGTCACCAATTCCATTGCCCCAACACTCACGGCTGAGATATCTACGGAAAATGTCAGGTCTAAATCTACAACTTGCAGCCAGTGGAAAACTAACTTTATCGGCTCTTGGTTCCAGGTGGATCTAAAGACAATTGTGCCATGAAGAAACGCCAAGAAAGTCATCAACACATTAAAGTAAGCAGCTGGTCTGGGGCCTGTGCGGCGGATCATGCCTGTAGACCAGGGTAAGGTCAAAACGGCACCAAGTAAGCTATAAAAAGGCACCCACCAACTTGTCTGGGTGAGAAACTCTGTCATAGAAAAAGGCCTTTGCTATTTCAACATCAATTTACTTAAAATTGTTCATAGTTTATTGTGCAGCACAAACATTGTCATGCACCATGAACTATGAACCTTTAGCGAGGTTTTAGAATTTTGCACCTCTCAAAATTAATCTTTGCTAGATTATTTTTTTATCCCTGTTGCCTTTAATTGGTTGTACGTTAACACTAAACAACTCCAAATCTCATAACAATATCTCCTTAGAGATTGTAAAAATTTCAGCATCCATGCCTATCAAACCTAAGTTTATAAGCTTTATTTAAAAAACTTATAGCTTGAATTTGGCAGGTTATCAGCTTCTAGGTTTGGCAGGCGGATCGTGCGATCGCTCTCGCGGAGTGGCTGCGCTGGGCGGCTCACAACGAGCGCTCCCTGTCAAGCTTTTAAATTTGGTCGCTCTTATCCAATCGGGGCGGGTTATAGGTGGTATTATTGTAGTCTATATAAAAGTTATGAAGAAATTATAAAACATAACTAAGCATTCCAGAAACTGATTAACTTCTACTAAGCAGATCCCTCATTTAGTCTATTGTTAAGTTTTTTTAAACCTTTTAATCTGAAAATATCATACTAATTTATATTGTCAAGGGAGCCTCACTTCCCTATGCTTATTGATGCAAGGGTAAAAAATAGTTCTTGAAGTGAAAAAATGGGCATCTCCGTCCAAATTTTCTTGACAAGGCAAATTTGGACCGGGTAATTCAACTGATTTTGTAGGAGGGAAGTAATGCCAATTGCGGTTGGAATGATTGAGACAAAAGGTTTTCCGGCAGTTGTGGAAGCCGCCGACGCAATGGTGAAAGCCGCTCGCGTGACACTGGTGGGATATGAAAAAATCGGCAGCGCTAGGGTGACAGTCATTGTCCGAGGCGATGTTTCCGAGGTGCAGGCTTCTGTATCAGCTGGAGTTGACGCAGCAAAACGGGTGAATGGCGGTGAAGTTTTGTCCACCCACATCATTGCTCGTCCTCACGAGAACCTGGAGTATGTGCTGCCCATTCGTTACACCGAAGCAGTCGAACAGTTCCGTCTTTAAAAGTTTAAAGGCGATTGTTGGGCAGTCAGATGCCGATAAATCGGTTTTTCAAGTCCAAAAAGTTTGTTTATTTATCTATAAGGGAAGGAAGAATCAATGGCAATTGCAGTAGGAATGATTGAAACGCTAGGGTTTCCCGCAGTTGTGGAAGCCGCTGATGCAATGGTGAAAGCTGCTCGTGTGACGCTGGTAGGCTATGAAAAAATCGGCAGTGGTCGCGTCACCGTAATTGTTCGTGGAGACGTTTCTGAGGTGCAAGCCTCTGTATCGGCGGGAGTTGAGTCTGTAAAGCGGGTGAACGGCGGTCAAGTTTTGTCCACTCACATCATTGCTCGTCCTCACGAAAACCTGGAGTACGTGCTGCCCATTCGTTACACCGAAGCTGTGGAACAGTTCCGCGAAAGTGTCAGCGGCATTCGCCCTTACAATAGACCGTAAGATTAGGTCAGTTGTCCTTTAAGAGTTGGAAAGTTGGAAAGTTGGAACGTTGACTAGAGGTAAGTTTCTATAACTTTCCAACCTTCAAACGTTAAAACGCTAATGGACAACGGACAACAAATAATGGATAGTCAACACACAATCACCGAAGATGCAAATTGCTAAGGTTCGCGGCACGGTCGTCAGCACTCACAAAGAGCCTACACTCAGAGGTGTCAAGTTACTTCTGGTGCAGTTCATTGATGAAGAGGGACAGCTACTGCCGAAATACGAGGTAGCAGGCGATCAAGTAGGTGCGGGTCTGGATGAGTGGGTTCTGATTAGTCGTGGTAGTGCGGCTCGGCAGATGGAAGGAAGTGAAAAGCGTCCTATCGATGCGATGGTAGTGGCGATTATTGACACTGTGAATGTGGAAAATCGCCTCCTATACAGCAAGAAGGAACAGTATCGTTAGTCGGTCTACTTTGTTGAGTTAGTGAGGGATCTAGTTATGCCGGTTGTCCGCAGGTATGCGGCTCCCCCGACCCCGTGGTCAAAAAGTTTGGCGGAACCAAAGATTGATGCAACCGCTTATGTACATTCTTTTTCCAACATCATCGGAGATGTGCGGATTGAGGCGAATGTGTTGATTGCTCCGGGGACTTCGATCCGGGCTGATGAAGGCTCACCGTTTCATATTGGCGAAAGCACGAACATCCAAGATGGTGTAGTGATTCATGGTTTGGAACAAGGCCGGGTCGTTGGGGATGACCAGGAGGAATACTCGGTGTGGGTTGGGAAGAATGCTTCTTTGACCCACATGGCTTTAATTCATGGACCAGCCTATGTGGGAGATGATTGCTTTATTGGCTTTCGCTCGACAGTATTTAATGCCAGGGTGGGCCACGGTTGCATTGTGATGATGCACTCCCTGATTCAAGATGTGGAAATTCCTCCAGGGAAGTATGTAGCTTCTGGGTCGGTGATTACTTCTCAGCAGCAAGCAGACCGTTTGCCGGATGTGCAAGAGGGCGATACGGAGTTTAGCCGCCATGTTGTAGGAATTAATGAGGCTCTGCGGGCTGGGTACTTGTGTGCTGCGGATGCAAACTGCGTTACATCTGTCCGAGATGAGATGATTACATCTAATGGCGATCGCCGTCCCACTACTCAAGTATCAAGTCAGGTATCAAGTATGAATTCAGTAAGCATAGATATTTCCGAGCAAGTTAGAAATTTGTTAGCCCAAGGTTTAAAAATTGGGACGGAACACGCCGATGAGCGCCGCTTCCGCACCAGTTCCTGGCAAAGTGGTTCGACAATTGAAACAAATAACGCGGCGCAAGCGATCGCAGCCCTAGAAGCAGCGCTCGAAGAATATAGTGGCGAATATGTCCGGTTAATAGGCATCGACCCGAAAGCTAAGCGTCGGGTACTAGAGCAAATTATCCAACGTCCTGACGGCAAGGTACAAGTCGCAGCTAAGACAACAACGGCGAAAACTCACTCTAGCAATGGTAGTAAAGCCACTGCACAAACTGCGAGTGCTTCCAATAACTCAGACCTAAGTGAACAAGTTAGAAACTTGTTAGCCCAAGGCTTAAAAATTGGCATAGAACACGCCGATGAGCGTCGCTTCCGCACCAGTTCCTGGCAAAGTGGTTCGACAATTGATGCCAAAAATCAAAGCCAAGCGATCGCAGCCCTACAAGCAGCGCTCGAAGAATATAGTGGCGAATATGTCCGGTTAATAGGCATCGACCCGAAAGCTAAGCGTCGGGTACTAGAGCAAATTATCCAACGTCCTGAAGGCAAGGTACAAGTCGCAGCTAAGAGCGCCCCGGCTGCTGCTAGGAGTAGCTCAAACAGCACTCCGCAAGTGGTTAACAGCTCTCTATTGAGCAGCGAAGTGGTGGATCAAGTGCGAAATCTGTTAGCTCAAGGCTATAAGATTGGCACAGAACACGCCGATGAGCGTCGCTTCCGCACCAGTTCCTGGCATACTTGTTCTCCGATTGAATCAACCAGACAAGGAGAAGTAATTGATGCGCTGGAAGCTTGTATGAACAGCCACAGCGACGAGTACGTGCGCTTATTTGGTATTGATACCAAAGCCAAGCGCCGCGTCCAAGAGACGCTGATTCAACAGCCGAATGGTAAAGCTGGACGTTAGGAGATATAAGAGTAAGGAGTTAGGAATGATTAACTCATAACTCACTCACAGGAGTTATGAGTAACGAGTTAATAACTTGTTACTCATAACTTACAGAAGTTGGAAGTTAGCAGCGCTCAACTAATAACTCATAACTTTTAGTAAAAAGTTAAAAGTTACGAGTTAGGAATGCTTAACTACTAACTTGCTCACAGAAGCTAGTAGTTAAGAGTTAGTAACTCGTGAGTGATAACCTATTCACAGAAGTTGGAAGTTAGCAACTCATAGCTCTTAACTCTTAACGCCTAACTTATAACTATTTAGCTCCTAGTTCCATGCACTTGCCCCTACTACCGCCGTTTAGCAATTCTCAGGTTTATGTGCAAGGGGATGTGAGTATTGATGAAAGTGCCGCGATCGCACCAGGGGTAATTATTCAAGCAGATCCAGACTGTAAAATTATTATCGCTGCTGGTGTCTGCATCGGCATGGGAACCATTATTCATGCCCACAAAGGCAACCTAGAAGTCGAGGCAGGAGTTATTCTGGGCGCTGGTGTTCTGCTAGTCGGTACGGGTAAGATTGGGGCGAATGCCTGCATCGGTGCCGCGACGACAGTTTTTAACGCATCTGTGGAATCTTGTCAAGTAGTGCCGCCAGGATCTCTGCTAGGAGTCAAGGGGCGGCAAATTGCTGACACCCCAGAAGCAAGAAAAAGCGAAGATGCGGCAAACCAGCCAGAAAGCAAGGACTTCCCCCCAGAATCCCTAAACGGACAAGGGATAGCCACCAGCGACCCGACTCCAAGCGGCGAAGACACCCAAGAGGAGTTAGCGATCGCTACCACTCCCCCGACTCCAAGTGGCGAAGATACCCAAGAGGAGCCAGTGCCTAAGCCTCCCCCTGTTGGCGTTCCCGTCTATGGACAAGCAAACCTGAACCGACTGCTCTTGACTTTGTTTCCTCATCATAAATCCGCCAACCCTCCTCCCGAAGACAATCACAGTGAATGATAGTTTCGACTTTTGGGAAGTATTAGTATTAACAACCATCAACTAATCTCTTAGTGTGGGCATACTTAAGTTAGGCGGCCAGTATTTTCTCACGGAGGTTATAGGTGGAGGTACAAAAACCAGGGCTTGTTCGTTTTGAACGGACAACTCAACCAAAAAACTTCAAAGACACTGCTCTCGGCATGGTTTCGACTCGCAGTTTCCCCGCTATCGTTGGCACAGCTGATATGATGCTGAAGTCAGCCGGGGTGACACTCATCGGGTTTGAAAAAATTGGCAGTGGTTACTGTACCGCTATTGTCCGAGGCAGGATCTCAGATGTCCGTTTAGCTGTAGAAGCAGGCGCACAGACTGCCGAACAGTTTGGTCAATTAGTCTCCTCTTCGGTAATGGCGCGTCCCATGCCCAATTTGGAAGTAATATTTCCTATTGGCAGGCGCTTGTCCGAACTAAGCGACGGCGACAGTTACAGTCGCCTGAGCAATCAAGCGGTTGGTTTGTTGGAAACGCGGGGGTTTCCGGCGATGGTGGGTGCCTGCGATGCGATGCTCAAGGCAGCTGAGGTGTATCTATCCTCTTACGAAACTATTGGCGATGGTCTGTGTACTGCGATTATCCGAGGAAGGGTGGCAGATGTGGCTGTAGCTGTTGAGGCTGGGATGAGAGAAGCCGAGAGGATTGGGGAATTCAACTCGCTGATGGTGATTCCAAGACTTTTGGATGATCTAGAGCAAATCCTGCCAGTGGCGACTTGCTGGGTTGAGGAGAAACCTGAACCTCTGATGGTGCCTGTTAACGTTAAGGAAACGGAAAAAGAGTTGGTAGAGTTAGAATTGCCAGATTTAGCTAAGTTACCACCCCTCCGTGTGGAAGAATGATGTATATGGGCTCGCGCATCTACAGCTAACAGCTTCTTTTCAAATGGAAAGCGTTGCACATTCACACCTTAGATGCTTTGGGAGGGAATCAGCCTGCAAAACACAGGATGAATATAGAAGATAATGACTTCCCCGACCAACCATCAAGTAAATATGCAACGCCTGTAGGAAGGAAGACTGTCACTTTGTTTCATTAATTTGATAATAACCTTGATCTTTTATAGATCAAAGACATTGTTTTCAATGGTTATGATAGAGTATTATCTATAACTGCCAGGAGAAGGGCGGTTGAAGCAGGCAACGCTGCATCAGTTAAAGGTTTTTGAGGTGGTGGCTCGGCACGGGAGCTTTACTCGTGCGGCAGAGGAATTATTTCTCACCCAGCCCACCGTCTCTATGCAGGTAAAGCAGCTAACTAAAACAGTTGGCTTGCCACTGTTCGAGCAAGTCGGTAAGCGACTCTATCTTACCGATGCCGGACGGGAACTTTTGGTAACGTGTCGGGAAGTTTTCGATAGATTAGCCCAGTTTGAGATGATTATTGCTCAAATGAAAGGGCTGAAGCAGGGACGATTGCGGCTGGCAGTGATTACCACTACCAAATACTTTGTGCCGCGTTTACTAGGGCCATTTTGCCAGATGTATCCGGGAATTGATATTGCGCTCCAAGTGACAAATCACGAACGGATACTCAGCCGCATGAGCGAGAATCTGGACGATTTGTATGTCTTGAGCCAAATACCGGAGCATCTTGATATCACCTATCATCAGTTTCTGGCAAACCCCCTAGTGGTCTTGGCACCTGTCGATCATCCGCTAGCTAAGGAAAAAAATATCCCGATATCTCGCCTTTCTGGTGAGCCGTTTATTATGCGGGAACCTGGATCGGGAACGCGCTCATCGGTGCAAACATTATTCGATGAGCATGGTGTTTCTGTAAAAGTCAGGCTGGAGTTAGGGAGTAACGAAGCGATTAAGCAAGCGATCGCAGGCGGCTTAGGCATATCTGTCTTATCTCGCCATACTCTAGGGCTAGATGGTGCCACCAATCAAATTACCATCCTTGATGTGCAAGGCTTTCCTATCAGTCGCCATTGGTATGTAGCATATCCTGCTGGCAAACAGCTCTCGGTTGTCGCTCGCACCTTTTTCGAGTATCTTTTGGAGAAAGCACAGCAAGTTGCCGTGGATATGTCGTGACATCCCCCGGCGCTATTTCTCGTTACCAGACCCAGTCTGGTAACGAGAAAACAGTTTCTATCGCGTCCAAGCCAGCCACCAGCTCAACAGTTTCTTAATAAACGGCGTTAAACGAGTACGGCTATATTCATCCGCCGCCTTGCGAATCACCTCAGCTTGAGTAGGATAGGGGTGAATGACACTACCGAGAGTTTTTAACCCAAGATTTCCCACAATTGCCAGAGTAACTTCGCTAATCATATCGCCTGCATTTCGCGCCACAATCGTTGCACCTAAAATTTTATCAGTGCCTTTGTTCACAAAAACTTTCGCAAATCCTGCTGTTTCGCCATCGGCAACTGCCCGATCCACCTCATTTAATGGAACGAAAAAAGTATCCACCTCAATTCCTTTTTTTTGAGCGTCTTTCTCGTACATCCCAACATGGGCAACTTCCGGATCGGTGTATGTCACCCAAGGCATTGTCAGCGAACTGAGTTTTTTGCATCCAAAAAACAAACTATTTTGAATTACAATTCTGGCAGCAGCATCAGCAGCGTGGGTAAATTTCCAATCCATACAAACATCACCAGCCGCATAAATGCGAGGGTTAGAGGTTTGTAGTTTGTCATTTACAATCACTCCTTTTTTCATGTCATACTGCACACCAACAGCCTCAAGATTTAATTGCTTAACGTTAGGCGATCGCCCAACTCCAATCAGAATTTCGTCTACGGTTACAGAATCTTCTTTTCCATCCGATTCGTAATAAATAACTTTCCCTACACTTGTTCTCTCAACCCGTTTCACCTTGGAGTTTAATATCAGCTGAACCCCTTCCCGAATAAAAGCCTGCTGGACAATTTCTGCTGCATCAGCATCTTCCTTATCCAGAATGTGGTCATTTTTATGGATTAACAGCACTTGTGAGCCTAAACGTTGGAAAGTTTGAGCAAATTCGCACCCCAAGGGGCCAGCACCAATTATTGCCATTCGTTGCGGCCTTTCGGTTAGAGAAAATACCGTTTCATTAGTGAGATAACCGGCATCCTTTAATCCTTCAAGGTCAGGAGCAGTAGCCTTGGCACCAGTAGCTATTACTGCCTTTTTGAAGCGCAAAATTTTTCCTCCAACTTCCACAGTATCAGCACTGTTAAAACGCGCTTCTCCCAAAAATACATCTACATTAAATTCTTCTTTAAATCTTTGAGCAGAATCGTGAGGGCTAATCTCCGCCCGAACTCGCCGCATTCGCTCCATCACTGCCGAAAAATTAATTTCTGTGCCATCAGGAACGTGAATACCAAATTTATCTGCATTCTGAATATCTCCGACAACACGAGAGGAGCGAATCATACATTTAGAAGGTACGCAGCCTACATTTAGGCAATCTCCACCCATCAAATCTTTTTCAATTAAGGCTACTTTACTACCTAAAAGTCCTGCACCTCCGGCAACAACCAGTCCCGCAGTACCTGCTCCAATCACAACCAAATTGTAACGAGACGCAGGTTCTGGGTTCACCCAATCTGACGGATGTACATTAGCAACCAAAGCCTGATTATATTCATCCATTGGCTGCACAATCGCTTTTTCAACTGTTTGTGACATTACAATTCCTCTCGATTAACGCTTTCTTCTAATGCTTTACGAGCAATGCGTGTGACATAAATAGTCACAGCAACTGTGGCAATAAAACCAACAACACGAATAACCCATTTTACTGCCTCTGTTTCCGGATTAGTGGGCTGATTTGCTGCTCCAATCGTGGCGAGGCTACCTGCTAAAGAACCAATATAAACGTACATGATAGTCCCAGGAATCATCCCAATGGAGGCTAAAAAATAATCTTTTAAAGAAACTTGGGTTACTCCAAAAGAATAATTTAAAATGTTGAAGGGGAAAATCGGCGAAAGTCTAGTCAAAAGAACAACTTTGAATCCTTCTCTCTTTACCGCTTGGTCAATGGCTTTGAACTTGCTATTGTTTTCTATTTGCTGGGAAACCCATCCACGGGCTAAATAACGCCCAACTAGAAAAGCGGCTGTTGCTCCTAAAGTTGCTCCAATGAAAACATAAATCGAACCCCAAATTACGCCAAAGACAAAACCAGATCCCAGTGTGAGAATGGAGCCTGGTATAAAAAGCACGGTAGCTAGAATATAAATAAGAATAAAAGTCACGGGTGCCAAAAATCCCAGGCTGTCGATCCATGCCAATAGGTTTTTTAAATTTTCTTGAATATCAAAATATTTAGTTGCAAAAATAAAAGCCGAGATTAAAGATACAAGTAATACAAATCCTATAATTAGCTTGCTATTTGAACCAAATTTGCTTGGACTAGATTCTTTGTTCATAAACAACTTCATAAAATGAACTACAGAGAACGCAGAGAAAAAAGAAGTTATAGCAGTCCGATTTGATTGGTGAAAAAAAACGAACTTCTCTAGGCGCGACCGGGCACTTCAGAAAGATAAGAGATAACTTTACAACTCTTGCAAGGATTGCTATAAAAGAGAATAATTCACGGAAGGCTTGTAATATATTATTAATATAATAAGATTTTGATTTAGAAAAAATATTTCTTGAGAGAGAGGCAAAAAATCGCGGTTTTTAAAACAAACTATGATATCTCGTGCGCGATCGCGTAAGCTGGCTTGTAAAGATGCTAGGGTCTTAGCGGATGGCAAGCAATCTCCTGCCCCTTTGAAAGTGGGTAGTTAACGGTATGTAAAAAAAGTAAGATTTAAGTAAATGCAGTAACGAGGCGGCTAAAGGATATGGATGAGGAAATCATCAGACAACTAAATATGGAAGTTGAAGCGATGGGCTTTAACGAGTTAACAGAACTTGGCAATAGAGCAGTAAGTTTAGGATTGATTATTGGTCACGGTTATCGTAATAACCAGTATGAAATTCTTAGGAAAAATGAAGTGGTTATGCTAACTGCAAAAGAAGCAGCAGCTTACCTGAAAAATTTGGTTGAATCAGTCAATGGGTAAATATAGCCGTAGCGCAGGCGAGACGCTTGCGCTATAGCATTCTGCCATAGCGCGATCGCTCTACACTTATGAGCGATCGCTTACATAATTTCATCAGCTACAGGTTGGAAAATATGACGAATCAGCAAGTATTTGTTTTCGAGGGAGAACGAGCCGAAAATTACGATCAGTACATACCTATCTGGGTGCCGGGATATGAGCTGATGCACGATTTGCTATCATCAATTCTTCAAACGCATCTTCCGAAAGAGTCATCAATTTTAATTGCTGGTTGCGGTTCAGGTAAGGAACTTGTGACTTTGGGTAAAGCTAATCCTTCATGGCGGCTGTTGGGCGTAGACCCCTCACCGGATATGATAAAAAAGACACGCGATCGCATTTCTCAAGAGAAACTAGAAAATCGCGTCAGGCTGCATCAAGGAGTTGTGTCAGAACTGCTGGAAAATACTTTATATGATGCTGCTACCTTAATTCTGGTAATGCACTTCTTTCCAGATGACGGAACCAAACTAACTTTACTTCAAAGTATCGCACAACGTCTTAAGTCGGGTGCTACTTTGCTTTTAGTTGATTCCTATGGCGAAGAAAGTTCAACTCAAGTTGAAGGAAAGCTCGAAATTCTAAAAAATTACGTTATTCAAAAAGGGTTTCCTCCCAAGCAAGCACAGGAAAGGATTGAAAAAATTCCGCAAAATATCCATTTAGTATCCGAAAATCGGATAATTGCGCTACTGGAAGAAGCAGGTTTTAAGATGGTAGAACGTTTCTATAGTGCATTACTGGTTGGTGGCTGGGTTGCTGAACGCAGGTAATGAATAAATAGCGATCGCGGGGATGTTGGTAAGTTTAATCTTCACTAACTCGACCACCGCCACCGGAAATTCAAGAAATGGTGGAAATGTTACGCACACCAAGTAAGGAAGTACCAGTTGAAGGAACCCATTAATATCAATCAACAACAGAATCAACAGCCCTCAAGCAAGGGCTTTTTTGTTGGCATTCAATTAATATAAGCGCTTCAAGGGTTGATTGGAGTACATTTTTGACCTTTTTCCCAGGAGGAGAGAGGCAATGAGTTTGAGTCTTACGCCCATTACCGGAATCGGGAAGGGGCTGTTCTTATTAGGTCTGTCTTGGACTCAGGTGCAAACTACTATATAAGCGATCGCATACCACCCGGCTACCATATACTCATAGCACTAACGCCCAAGATGCCATGTCCCTCGCTCAAGAAAGAAATATCTCAGAAGATACGTGGGAAGATATTGTCGTTCCACCTACTGATTTATGGAGTGACGAACCGCCTTTGGAAAGTGATTGGCATCGACAGCAGATGGATGCGCTCATCAATTCCTTAGAATGGTGGTGGCGTAACCGTAACGATTTTTATGTTAGTGGAAATCTGACAATTTACTACTCTCAAGACCAAATCAAATCGCGGGATTTTCGCGGGCCAGATTTCTTTGTAGTGCTGGGAACAGAACGCCATCCTCGCAGAAGTTGGGTAGTTTGGGGAGAAGGCGGGAAGTATCCCAATGTAATTGTGGAAATTATCTCTGAGAGTACAGCTAACGTAGACAAAGGGATAAAAAAACAAATCTATCAAGATATCCTTCGCACGCCAGATTATTTTTGGTTTGATCCCAAAACTCTCGAACTTGCCGGGTTTCATCTAAAAGACGGTCAGTATCAACCGATAGAACCTAATTCCTCTGGGTGGCTGTGGAGTCAGCAGTTAGAGTTGTATCTGGGTATCCATGAGCGAAAGTTACGCTTTTTTACCGCTGAGGGGGAGTTGCTACCAATACCCGAAGAAGTAGCTACAGAAGAACGTCAACAGAGGGAGTTAGCACAAGCGAACACTGATGAGGAACGCCGACAACGCGAGTTAGCACAAGCAAACGCTGATGAGGAACGCCGACAACGCGAGTTAGCCCAAGCCAACGCCGATGAAGAACGCCGACAGCGGGAGTTAGCCCAAGCCAACGCCGATGAGGAACGCCGACAACGCGAGTTAGCACAAGCCAACGCCGATGAGGAACGCCGACAACGCGAGTTAGCACAAGCCAACGCCGATGAGGAACGCCGACAACGCGAGTTAGCACAAGCTAAAGCTCAAGCATTGGCGGCGAAACTCCGGGAATTGGGTATCGATCCGGATGCTTAGATGCGATCGCGCCCTGACCCCTGATCTTATGATTGGAGATAGGGGCATAGCAATGCCCCTACAAAATGTCACAATTTTCGATATTTTTTAAGGGTTGTATAAAACAACCCTGCTCCCCACCAAGAAAGGGGAGAGGGTTCCTCTAACGCCCGATTGCTCCAGCCTCTCTAAGTCTGCGGTAACGCTTTTGTTTATACTTCGACAGCGGAGCAGCTATCAGTAAAACCTTCTCCAGCAGCCAAGGTGCAAGGCGGTTGCACCACACGGCCAAATGACTTTGCCATCCTACCAAGATTTCCGGCGATTCCTTGTGCAGTCCGGCGACGAGTGCCTGAGCGACTTTCTCGGTAGTCGTGGGAACTACCCAGCGAAACCACTGTAATTCTCGCACCATGTCAGTATCGGTTAAAGAGGGCAGCAAAGCTATTACCCGGATATTGTATGCAGCGAGTTCGCCGCGCAAGGCTTGGGTAAATCCGACAATTGCAAACTTGGTGGCAGAATAAGTTGCCATCGTCGGGGCTGCCACTTTGCCCATTAAGCTTGAAACGTTAACGATTGTCCCTTCCCGTTGTGCTGCCATGCGTCGAGCAACTAGACGTGTGATGGTGTACATTCCCATTAAATTAATGGCGATTTCTTCCTGCACATTTGGCAGTCGGGAACCTAAGAAAGGTGTTTGGTGTGCAACGCCTGCACAGTTGACGAGTAGATGAATTTGCCCGTAGTCTCGCCAAGCTTTAGCGATCGCAATATTCACTTCTATCACCTGAGCCAAATCCAAAGGCAGGATTGCCACTTCCACGCCCATAGCTTCGATTTCGGCGGCGACTTGGGCTAACCGCTGTTCATCGCGTGCTACCAACAACAGGCGTTTTGCTCCTTGTTTGGCTAAAACGAGTGCGATCGCTCGTCCAATCCCCCGCGAAGCTCCAGTAATCAGAGCTGTCTTTCCTTGAATATCCATGATTAAACCTCCATATTTGAGGACTCACTGCGCTGGCTTTTTCAGTGGTTATGTGCAAAATCCAACAGAAAAGTTCCTAATTTCACGCACTGAGATGACAATTGATTTGTGTTTGGGGTATTACTTGGACTAAACCTTGCCGCGCAAGACATTTTCCGGAAATTTTAGGGAACACAAACCTAAAAATGTCTAAAAATTGATAACCCAAAACTTTGAGAAGTTGCTAACAGAATGACGCTGGACTAAAAGCAGTCAAACAAGCAAAAAAGATATTTCTCAGCCGTTTTGCCGGAAAGTCCGAGAAATATTTTTCAGACATTTCTGGAATCAGTTAGTCGGCAAACAGCCAAGATGAATGTAGAGCATAAATGGCACGTCTCCTCAATACGAGCGCTAACCTGAAGCATTGCTTATGCACACCTTAACAACTGGTTTCAAGAAGCTGCAACATTTTTTAATAAATTTTGCTTAATATTTCTTTACAAAGCAGCTAAAACTTTGCTGCTTAACGCACCCAGCGCCATCTAATCGGGCGTAACCAACAATGAAACATGAGCGCTAACGATGCGCCAGCCCTCCGGGGTTCGCATCCAAGTTTGGCTTTGCCGCCCGGTGCGATTTGAGCCAAGGCGCTGAAATTCTGTGTTGGCGGTGGCGAAATCTCGTCCGTAGGTGGTGATAGTGGTATTAATTAGCGATCGCTCTAAATTCATAGGCGATCGCTGGCTGCGAAAAGTAGCGATCGCATCATAGCCATACAAATTTTCAGTCACGCCAAAGCGCAAAGTGTGCGGACTCCTCCAAAATAATTCGTCGAGTACGGCGACATCATTGCTAATCAAAGCTTTTTCGTAACGCTCAAATGCTGCCGTAACTTCAGCTACCACATCCGGTATGTTGATATCCATTTAATTCCAATGTTCTCTCTTTTGAGGGAGGTATTTTGTCATTTAAGCCGGGAAAGTTTCACGGCTGTTAAACTCACTTAATACAAGTTAATATATAGGTAAGGTCTGTAATCCAATTAATTAATCCAAGTATCTAACAATGGCTACCTCAGAACGCAAAAAGCGGATTTTAGATCATGTCAGCAAAACTGTAAAAATCAATCAAGCGAATTACAATACCAATTCAGATCAACGGAAGCAGCAGATTATGGATCATATCAAGAGAACCAAGAATTAATAGAATTAGCCAATAACAATTTTATTGTTTTTGGGGCAGGCTTTTAGCCTGCCCCAAATCTTACGAATAACCTTTTTTTACTCCTTCTGGTAATCCCATTACACTGCGATAGTGGGCTTCAATTTCACCTAAAGTTTTAGACTGACGATTTGTAGCCCATTCGCTGCGCTCAAACAATTCTTTTCTCAAATCTTCTACATTAATCGTCGTCACTTTGCCATCGGCAACGATTCTTTTACCATTTACCCAAACACTATCCACTGCTTGAGCTGGGCGGCCTAAAATTAGCAAGCCAATCGGATCTGTGCGGGGTAGCAGCGATAAACTGGTAAGGTCATACAGTACCAAATCAGCCTTTTTATCCACAGCCAACGAACCCATTTCATCGGCTAAATTTAATCCTTTGGCACCGCCGAAAGCTGCTATTTCTACGGATTGACGGGGTGTAATCCAGTGGTGGTAATCTAAATCGGTGATGTTGTGCAAAATTGAGCCGATTTTGATAGCTTCTAGCAAATCTTGCGAGTCGTTACTAGCAGCACCATCGCAACCAAAAGATACATTGACTCCCGCTTGAAGATATTTCAAAATTGGAGCGATGCCACTACCTAAACGCAGGTTGCTGAGAGGATTATGTACTACGGTGGATTGAGTTTCTGCCAAAATTTCAATATCAGCATCGCTCAAATGAACGCAATGAGCTAAGGAAGTGCGCGGACTTAAATAACCGATACGCTTCAGGTGTTCAACTGCGCTACAGCCGTATTTTTCTTGAGCAAGAAATTGTTGGGCTTTGGTTTCTAAGAGGTGAGCGTGACGACAGAGATTGTAGTGATCGCTTAATTCAATACAACCTTGAAACAAGGCATCCGAACACAGTTGAATCCCCGTTGGTGCAACTAAAACATAAACACCTTCCGCAGGATTATGAAACTTGTCTACAGCTTCCTGCATTAGTGCTAGAGTTGCCTCTGTGGAACGGATGTAGGCTTCGTGTTCCGTTTCTTTACCACCTGTGGGGATGCCACGAGTCAGGGTTTCATCTTGAATTAATGGGCCAATAAAAGCGCAGATACCAATTTCTTTGTAGGCGCGAACAGCCGCGGCAATAGTTTCAATTTCTTTGCCAGGAATTAAAACTAAATGATCGACTACGCTAGTCCCTCCAGAAAGTAGAGTTTCTACCGCTGTTCCTAAAGCACTCAGGTAAACTTGATCGGGTTCGAGGGGTGTAAAGTCGTAAAGTTCCGCAATCCACAATTCTAAGGGTACAGGGGGAATCAATCCCCGCTGCCACATTTCTGAAGAGTGGGTGTGGGCGTTGACGAAGCCGGGGAGGAGAAGTTTATTTTTACCATCGACAGCTGTACCGACAACTTCTAGATTAGCGTCGATGGCAGCGATCGCGTTATCCTGAATCTGCACATCGACATTTGCATAACCGTCATCAACCGGGATTAAAGCCTGTTGGATTGTAAAAGTCACAGTTTTTACCTTTTAGTTAGGGTTTATTAAATTCTACGTTTATTGATTTTAAAAATTACGATTAATCACAAAATAAAATTATTTTCTCATTTTATAGCCCTTTCATGCTTTTTCACCCAGAGGATAATTAAGGACGCGATCGCCATCACTGACGATAAAATTGGTAATATAACGGGTTGAATCCCATTAATTTTCGTCATTGCGGGTTATTGTTTAATTTTCACCTACTACCTATTAACATCATCAACCAATAGATATTAACATGGCATTCCCTTTGTCGGCAGCATCTTTGTAGTAATCTATCAATTCGTTAAACAGCTCAGTATATTCAATCCAATTTTCATATTCTCTTTCCCAAAAATTTACTTTGGCTTTTCGACATATTTTTCTTAGTCTTTCCGTATCATCCTCTTGTGCAACTCTCGATAATTCTTCTACTACGTCCTTGACTTCATCAGCAGTAAAGTACCTTATATACCTTTCATATTTCAGGTAATTTACACTTGTGACAGCATTAACTCGAAGTAAATCATTTTCATCCTTGCTATAACTATTTGGGAAAATTAAATCTTCTTCTCCACAAGTAGCTGTAAGATAAAATTGGATTGGTTGCCAATTTTCCCCAAGATATAACCGCCTATTTTTACCCTCAGCTAAAAGGCGAGGAGCATCGGCTTTAAATTCGTCAAAGTCCTGTTGGTAAAAAACAAACTTAAATTCTTGCCAATCATTGGGATCAGATATGGTTATTGCCTCAAAAAACACATCATAAGCATAAGGATTTTCTTCTAGCTTCTCCAATACTTTAGAAGACACTTGAGAAAGAGCTATCGCTGTTGACATAACTTTCAACTAAGATATTAATGAATTGACATTAGTACACCACGGCAACGCAACTTAAAATTACTCATAAGTTGATTGAAGCATGGTTGATTTTAATATCTACACTGAGGGCAACGGCAGAATTGTAAAATCATTAAATGAGCGAACATTGTAAGACTTAGCAGCTACAGCCCTCACCAACTTCTCATCGAGAGCCAATAGCGTAGCACCAACTTGCTGAGAAAGGGCAATATAACTGGCATCATAAGCAGAAATTCCATAAGCCAAGGCAATATTAACAGCCTCCTCCATCAAATCAGCAGTGGAAACAACCCGCAATGGTACTTTGAAAGTAGCTAAACTTGTTTGAGCCTCAGCAGCATCGTAACGCCAGAGTTTTCCCTCAATCGTACATAAAGCGATCGCTATCCTTCAACACCCGCCGAGATGCCACAGTCATCAAATCATCAAATTTTTCCACCGTGGCTAGTAGCAGCATCTAAAATATCAACAAATTAACCTTCGTACTTCACCGGAATGCGATCGCTCATTACCATAATCTCTTCTAACTCAGTTCAAATCTAGAGCCTTGAGTCCTTACCATTGAAGTTCCCTTCTCAAGAATCCCTATGAATTCACCCTTACGAACCTTGGGCGTACCACCGAATGCTTGGGCTGTTGATGCTCAAATTGCCGATATCACGCGCCCTCCTTTAAAACCGCAACCTGTTACTTTGGCGACAGAAACTAAAACACTGCGTTTGGATTTGGCAAAAGCGGCGATTTTGGTAATTGATATGCAGAATGACTTTTGTCATCCGAAAGGCTGGCTGGCGCACATTGGCGTAGACGTGACACCTGCACGGAATCCGATAAATCCCTTAAACAATTTACTGCCAAAATTGCGAGATACAAACGTGCCTGTAATTTGGCTAAATTGGGGAAATCGCCCCGATTTGTTAAATATTAGTGCGGGAGTGCATCATGTTTATAACCCAACAGGCGATGGTGTTGGTTTAGGCGATCGCTTGCCCGAAGCTGATGCTAAAGTGCTGATGGCGGGTAGTTGGGCGGCGGCGGTGGTGGATGAATTGGAACAAAAGCCGGAAGATATTCGCGTCGATAAGTACAGGATGAGCGGTTTTTGGGATACTCCCCTCGATAGTATTTTACGGAACCTGGGAAAAACTACTATTTTCTTTGCGGGGGTGAATGCCGATCAATGCGTGATGGCTACCTTACAAGATGCCAACTTTCTTGGCTATGACTGCATTTTAGTTACAGATTGCACTGCTACTACCTCTCCAGAATATTGCTGGCAAGCTACACTTTATAACGTTAAACAGTGTTTTGGGTTCGTGACAGATTCTCAAGCTATCTTAGAAGCAATTACAACTGGTTAATGGCTAATAGTCATAAAAACCACAATTAGCCATCCTTCAATTAGCAAAGGTGAAACCTTTATGGATGCTGCCCGTTGCGTGATTCCTGTCCTCAAGTCTCCCAAAGATTACCAAGTCTATCGTATTAGCCCCCAGGATACTAATCGTTTAGCGATTGTGTTTGAGCCGAAAACGGCGCATATGTCCTTAACTTTTTGTGTAGAAATTTTCGATGTTGGCGGGAAAACTCCCCCAAATCGGCACCAATTCGCTGTAGAAATGTTTTTCATTCTTAAAGGGGAAGGGCAAGCTACTTGTGATGGGAAAACTGTACCAATTGGCGCTGGAGATAGTATTTTAGTTCCTCCAACAGGCATCCATAAAATTGAAAATACGGGTTCTACTCGCTTGTATGCGCTGTGTATTATGGTGCCAAATGAAGACTTTGCGGAATTAATTCGTAGCGGTACGCCAGTGGAATTGGACGAAGAGGATTTAGCAGTATTGGGTAGAGTAGATTCTCTAGTTCCATGCTAAATGTTTTTTCCAAAGAAACTGCCTCAATGCTTACCAGGGATGGGGTGCGCTTGGATGCGGACATTTATCGCCCGGATGCGGAGGGTGAGTTTCCCGTCTTGCTGATGCGACAGCCGTATGGGAAAGCGATCGCATCCACCGTTGTCTATGCCCATCCCACCTGGTACGCCGCCCAAGGCTACATTGTGGTAATTCAAGATGTTCGGGGACGCGGCACATCAGAGGGCGAATTCAAACTATTTTCCCACGAGATTGAAGATGGTTTTGACACAGTTAATTGGGCTGCGAATTTACCGGGTAGTAATGGAAATGTTGGAATGTATGGGTTTTCCTATCAGGGAATGACCCAGCTTTACGCCGCCGCCGCACATCCCCCGGCATTAAAAGCGGTTTGTCCCGCCATGATTGGCTACGATTTATATACAGATTGGGCTTATGAAAATGGAGCTTTTTGTTTACAAGCTAATCTCGGTTGGGCGATTCAACTAGCAACAGAAACCGCTAGATTGTCAGGAGATGAAAAAGCGTATCAAGCTCTTTTTACAGCTTCTCGTAACTTACCACTTTATGACAAAATTCCTGCCCGTCCGGAGATTCTGCAAAACCTAGCGCCTGACTCTTTCTATCACGAATGGTTAGACCATCCTCAACCCGGTGAATACTGGGAAATTTCACCAAAACAGCATTTGCAAGATGTTGATTTGCCGATGCTGCACGTTGGCGGATGGTTTGATACTTTCCTGCGCGGAACTTTGAATTTATACAAAGAAATGGCATCTCGTAGTGCCTTTTCTCAGCATTTAGTAATTGGCCCTTGGGCGCATCTACCTTGGGGTCGAAAAGTAGGAAATGTAGATTATGGTGCAGAGGCTAATAGTTCAATCGATAAATTGCAAATTCGATGGTTTGACCAGTTTCTCAAAGGTATTGATACAGGATTATTGAATGAACCGTCTGTTAATTTATTTGAAATGGGTAGTAACAGATGGCGATCTTTTGAAACTTTTCCTAGCGATAACCATAAATCCTATTTTCTACAAAGTTCTGGTTTAGCTAGTCTGCGGGATGATGCAGGTAAGTTGGTAAGACAAGCGAAGGAATTTATCCAAAATTCTTCTGATGTAGTGGTTCACGATCCTTGGCGACCTGTTCCTGCTTTAGGAGGTCATGCTACAATTCCTGCTGGTTCCTTTGACCGTTCTAGCCTCGATTGCCGCACAGATATTTTAACCTACACCTCAGCACCACTAGAGTCAGATTTATATCTTGCTGGAGATGTAGTTGTAGAAGTTTATGCTAAGGCAGATACACCCTGTTTTGACTTATTTGCAGTTTTGTCGGAAGTGCGAACAGATGGCAGTGTATACAATTTTACTCAAGGATATGTGCGGGTTGAATCGAATCAAGAGGCACCTTTAAAAATTATTTTGCAAGCAACTTGTGCGCGACTAAACAAGGGTAATTGTCTACGGCTTAGTTTAAGTGCAGCTTGTTTTCCCGCTTATCCTGTTAATCCCGGTACTGGTTCTCATCCTGGTGAAACCGCTTTAATTGCAGCTCAAATTATTACTTTAACTGTGCGAAGTGGGAAAGATTTTCCTTCCCAAATTTTACTGCCTCTAGTGTAATCCTCGTTGCCTATTCTGAAACTCTGCCTCACATATTCCCTGAAAGCGTTACCAGGCTGAGGCTGGTAACGCGGAATTAGCTGCTATAACTTTGCCATGCTTGCCAGAAAACATAAATTGATAAAATTCCCAGCAGTGTACGAAAGGCTAAACTAACAACTTCATCGGGTAATTTTGGCAAAAATCGGGTGCTAATTTGCGCTCCTAAAAAACCACCTGCTCCTAACAAGAACCCCTCTGTAAATAAGACGTTACCTCGCAAGGCGTGTCCCACACAAGCGGATATGGCAGTAATGACAATGACACCTAAACTTGTTTGAATGGCAACTTTGATGGTTTCTCCTAATAATAATATTTGTAGAGGCACCATGATTACACCCCCACCAACGCCAAACAATCCTGCTAGTATTCCAGCGGTGCTTCCTGTGAAAATTCTAGCAATATTGGGATTGAAAAAAATGTTTGAGTTTTGAGTCTTAAGTTTCTGCGCTTCTGCGTCTATTCCCTGCTCTTCTTCCAACTTCTTTTTTGCTGTCAGTTGTTTGCGTAGTTCAACTAAATATATATTTAAAAGTAGCAATAATCCAAAAGATGCTAACAGCAAATAAGGGCGAAAACGAGTGGCTAAATATGCCCCAATTTGGGCTGTCACTATAGCTGGAAATCCGATGGCAATTACCCGATTAAAGCTGAATAGCCCCATGCGCCAATTCTGGACACTACCAGAAATTGCGGTGATTAAAATTGCTAGGCTGCTGGTAGCAACTGCTTCAACTGGCTTGTAACCTAATGCTACTAATAATGGTACAAGAACCGTGCCACCGCCAATTCCTAAAAATCCCGCGAGTATTCCGGAAAATATTCCAGCAGCAGCAAATATTAATAAGGTGGTTGATGTCATAGCGCGTGAAGCGATTTATGACACTTAGCATACAGTAAGTAGGGTAGGCATTGACCACCCTACGAAACTAATTTAATCGCCTCACCCGATGTCTGCTACATTTTGCCTTTCTGCATCACTTCCTGAAGATGCTGGCGGATTTCCTGCGCGTGCTTCATATCTTCTTGCTGCAACTTCTGGAAGAGTTCTGCACAAGGCTGAGATCCCATTTCCTGCGCGTCTTTTATATAGAACCCATTTGACATCTAAGTTTGATATCTAAGAAGGTGCTGCAAGCCTCTTAATCATCAAGCGAATAAAACAAAGATTAACCTTGGCAGTCGCATTAGTTAAAGTTCT
>NZ_JACJOY010000052.1:0-4249 GCF_014695815.1 Trichocoleus sp. FACHB-6 | reverse complement strand
AGTGACGCCCCAAAACCGTTTAAATTCTGCTGGTTTGAGATGTTTCACCTGCTCATATTTCATAAGCTTTATTTATCAATGGAGCGGGGCGAACGCAACGAAAGAGTCCGCGAGCGCATAATTTCAGTCCTTATCTTACCCCAGCCGCGACTTTTGCAAGAGGTCTACTGATTAAGAAAGGGCGATCGCATTTTGTTAATCATTACTTTATAAGATTTACTAAAAATTTTATAAGTTGCTTTTACGAAACTTTATAATAAAGCAATACCTCCGCAGATATAAATTTTTAGTTAAGCACAAAAAAAGTTTTTTGCGACGGTCGCTGTCGCTTTCCTAAACTTTTCATCACCAAGTCTATGAGTTCTTGAGTCATGACTAATTGGCCTCACTTGTGCATAAGAAAATTATCGTATTTTTGCAAAAAAGCAGTAGAAGCGATCGCATTCTCCGTTTGAAGGATGCGATCACCTTTATTAATTAACAAAATTAGCTAGAATTTATGCGGGAACTTGGATTTTCTGAGTACCTGCAAGCCCAAAGGCGGTGTGAATTGCTTGTAAGGCAAGAACACCTTGATCTTGGGCAACAACGCAGCTAATTTTGATTTCAGATGTAGTAATCATCTGAATATTTATTTGGTGCTGGGATAGGGCTTCAAACATTTTGGCGGCGATCCCAGGTTGTCCCACCATTCCGGAACCAACGATACTAACTTTAGCGATCGCAGTATCCACTGCAACTTCACCGCAACCTAATGAAGGTGCGATTGATAAGAGTGCTTTTTGCGCTTCTTGTGCATCCGCTTGGGCGACGGTGAAAGCAATATCACGGGTGGCGATGCCATTAATTACCCGACAGCGTTGCGATTGAATAATCATATCCACGCTGATATTTTTTTGGGCTAATAATTCAAACACTTGCGCCGCCATTCCCGGACGATCTGGAACGTGGCGAATCGCTAGACGTGCTTGGTTGAAATCTAGGGCGACACCGCGCACCGGAGGAGAAGATTCTGGTGTGTTTGTGTGTTGTAAATGCCCACTAGGTCTGACTGGGGAACTATCTACCTCGAAAGTTTGGCAAAGCAGGGAAATAGCGCGATCGCAATCATCCGCATCAACTACGCAACTAACTTTCACTTCCGAGGTGGAAATCATCTGAATATTGATCCCCGCACTAGAGAGAGTGGCAAACATCTGCGCCGCCACGCCAGGACGACCGATCATCCCCGCACCAGCAATGGAGACTTTGGCGATGTGCCGCGCCACCATCACCTCTGCTTCTCCCTGTTCTGGACTGTTTTGGCTGCGGAGGGCGGGCGCGATCGCTGCTGCTACTGCTTCCGCCCGATTGATGACGTTTTTGCTGACAGTAAAGGCAATATCGTTGGTGTTGCCTTCGTGTATTGACTGAATAATTAAGTCGATGTCTAAGGCTTGATGGGCAATTTCACCGAATAACCGCGCCGCCACGCCAGGACGATCCGGTACCCGCAACAGCGCTATCTTCGCCTGATCGGTATCAAATTCTACCCCGTCTACTGGTAGAGCAATTTCTAAATCTTGTAGCGATCGCGGCTTGGGTGTCGGGGAGATCACTCGCGTACCGGGGTCATCTGTCCAGCTGGAACGCACCACCAACTCCACGCCGTAATTCCGCGCAATCTCCACAGCGCGCGGATGCAGCACTTTTGCACCCAAGCTGGCTAATTCCAGCATTTCATCGCAGGTAATTTCTTCCATTAGTTGTGCTTCTGGCACCAGTCGGGGATCTGTGGTAAAAATTCCCGGTACATCCGTGTATATTTCGCAACAGCTTGCTCGTAAAGCTGCCGCCAGTGCCACCGCTGAAGTATCAGATCCGCCGCGTCCCAAAGTGGTAATTTCCAAATCTTCTATGCTGCTGATGCCTTGGAAACCAGCCACCACAACTACTTTACCCGCGTCTAGGTGACGTTCCATGCGCTCTGTCTGAATGTGCAGAATCCGGGCGCGGGTGTGTTCAGCTTCGGTAACAATTCCTACCTGTGCGCCCGTCAGAGAAATTGCTGGTTGTCCCAATTCCTGCAATGCCATACTCAGCAAGGCGATGGTAACTTGTTCGCCTGTGGAGAGCAGCATATCCATTTCCCGGCGACTGGGATTATTCGATATCTCGGTAGCTAATTTTACCAACCCATCAGTAGTTTTACCCATTGCGGAAACTACGACAACTAACGAGTTGCCCATCTGGACTGTTTTGTGAACGCGCTGTGCGACTGTTTGAATGCGTTCAACCGATCCTACTGAAGTTCCGCCGTATTTTTGGACTATTAGCGCCATAATTCTCTCACCAATCCTGCCTAGGGATATACCCACATTGCCTTAGCCTGTGGCTACACAAACCAAGCCTGCCTAAGCTCGTAACCGCACCAAAGGTGCGACAGGCTGACACGGCAAGGCATCTTAATTTAACCTAATTAAATTATCAGACTTGCTGGGACAAAACAGGCTGACTTTAGATTGTGTTGATTGATTATCGTCAAACATCTATCGCGGGGGGTGTGGAGATAGGGCGAAGCGCTTACGGTTCAAGGATAATGCGATCGCTAAAAATTCTAGCTGCACAAATTCAAAGATAGCCGTGTTAGTTGCGTGGGCATCGCCCACCTTACAGCTTTAGTGCGATTTGATAAGCATTGCGAGGCGCTTTCCTAGTCGTGCTGCACTCTCCGCCAAAACTTCACCTTTAAACCCTCGCGGGGATAGACTGTCGGTAGCATCACCATATCTAAGTTTTGTCCGGGAAGCAGTTCCCACTCATACTCGCGGACTAACAACGCAGCAAACAGCTTGATCTCCAGCTTGGCAAACTCCCTCCCCAGACATTCTCGCAATCCGCCACCAAACGGGATATAACTCATCGGTTTTTGTTTATCTTCCGCCCGTTCGGGTGCAAAACGCTCTGGGTCAAAGCATTCTGGCTGAGTATAGATGCTGCTATCTTGATGAGTTGTGCCGCTGTGATAAAGCACCTTCCAACCTTTGGGGATTAAGTAGCTGTTAAACTCGCAAGATTCAATGACTTCTCTAGGACCAGTTGATGGAGGAAAGACTCGCAGAACTTCCTTCAAGACTTGCTCTAGATAGGTCATCTGCTTCAGATTCTCCAGCGTCAGCGGTTGGGGAAACCCCAATTGCTTTTGCTCTGCACGGATAGCCTCTTTAACTTCTGGATGCTGCGCTAATAGAAGACATAACGAAGAAAGGGCAGATGACAACGTATCGTGACCCGCAAATAATAGGGTCAGAAGTTGCTCTTTGAGTTCCTGCAAACTCAGAGTGTTTCCGTCTTCATCCCGCGCTTGCAACAATAAACCTAAGACATCCTGAGTCGATGTAGCTTGTTGTTGACGCTCTTTGATTATCTCCTCAATTCGCGCCAGTATCAGCTTGCGACACCGTAACGCCCGACCAAACTTTGTCCAAGGTAAGGGTACGGGGATGGAAAGTAGCCCCTTTCCCCAAATTTCATACCACTCGCCAAAATCGCGATCGCTGGCAGCTTCGGTTCCTATCAGCAACTTGCAAGCCACATCTAGCGTGTATTTTCTTAGTTCCGAGTACCAGGAAAACTGACCCAAAAGCTCCCACTTGTGGAGATAACTGCGGCTAATCTCCTCCATTGTGGAGGCATACCCTGCTAGTGCGCGAGGTTGGAAGGCTTGCGATAGCAGTTTGCGCTGTCTTAGATGTTCATCCCCCATCTGCATCACTACCGATCCAGTTCCCATCAATGCTTTGGTCTGCGGGGGGACACCATTCGCAATTCCGTCAGAAAAGTAGTGTTTCTCGTTGGCAAAGAGAAAGCGGGTTGCCTCAGCTCCAATCAAGAAGATGGTAGGACGACCCAATACATGAGTTTTGAAGATTCGTCCATATTGCTGGTGTCGCTTCTGTACAAAGTTTGGATCGCGTAAAAAGCTAATGGTTTCGCCAATAATTGGTAGACCAAAGCTCCCAGGAGGTAAAGGTAGCGATCGCGCTTGTTTGGTGGTTGTCATTGTTTTCTCTTGGCTCCACAACAAATGAACAGCATTAATATCGATACGCTTAAGTATCGTAATTACAATAGGGAGTGTCAAGAGGAGCTGCCTTAGAGGATGTTTGAAAAGTGGTGAGGGGTTAAATATTATGCCAACCGCCTGACCATGATACGGATCATTGCCAGATAAATAAAAGTCTCCGATGTTTCTGGCAATAACTCATAA